>JAZUJQ010000164.1:0-15700 GCA_045642845.1 Kiritimatiellia bacterium | reverse complement strand
AACGGCGCACTCTCCGTATGCGCCGGACGTGGCGGAGTGGGATGTCGTCGTCGACGCGATAGATCTTGTTTCGGCGAAAATCGCGCTGGCTGAACGCTGCACGGCGCGCGGAGTGCCGCTGTTCGTCGCTCTCGGCGGCGGCAACAAACTGGATCCGTCGCGGTTTGAAATCACGGACTTGTCGAAAACCGATCGTTGTCCGCTCGCGAAAGTGATGCGCAAGAAACTGCGCAAACGCGGAATAGAACATCTGCCGGTGGTCGCGTCGACGGAAGAACCGCGCGCCCCGATAGGAGCGAGGGATGCGTACGCCGCCGCCGTTGCGGACGGCGTGCGCGCGGAACGGCATCAGACCGCCGGCACGCTTTCGTACGTGGTCGGCGAGGAAGGATTGCTTCTCGCCCATGCTGTGCTGTCGCACATCATGGGCCCGGTAGCATCCAAACTCCGTTGCGACAAGACCTGACGTTGACTCCCGTCGTGCGCAACCCCGCCCGCGAGTCGTTGCTTGCGGCGCGTGTCGGCCGTCGGAGTTTTTCTCATCACGCGCCTTGGCAGCGTTTGAAAGAAACTCCGATCCGTGCGGATCCCGCTGCCGCTCCGTAGAATTTCCTTCGCTTCGCACACCGATTCAGCGCGCACAGGATTCGGATGTGAACGGAATGACAGAATTGTTCGACCGCGATCGATTGCACTCGACCGCAATCGACTTGATTTCAATCGCACCAAAATTCTGCGGCTGTGTGCCGCGAAGCACGGCGGAGAGGTGGGTGGCGGCGCATGTTTGCCAACGCTGCAATCCCGTTTCCTCCAAGCCTGTGCGCTCGGTGTCGGAACCGGAATGGTTTACGCTCTTCGTGCGTTGTAATCGTCGCACAAAAGATTCATGGCGCGGCAAAATTTGTAAAGCCAGATGAACGGACCGACGATTATGAGGGCTCCGAAAACGCTCCAGCCCCAATAAGTTCCGGCACCGAACTGGTATTCGATGCCGCGCGCTTTCAACTGGGCTCCAATGCGCGTGCAGATGGTGTGAAACCAGACGAGCGGCAGAATCCATGAGAGAAATTGGATGAATGGCAGAATGGCCAACACGATCGATATGATCAGCATAAGAGCTCCGTCCATCGTTTTTTCACCGTCGGACTGCGATGCGATCGTGTTTATGTCGGAAGAAGATTTTGAAAGAAATATGAAATTGTAAATGCCCAATGTAATCAATCCAAGCAATATGGTTTTAATCATTCCGTAGTTGGAATTTCGTTGAACAAACGGGGCGTTCGACGTTGTTTCGTTCATATTCTTTTTTTGTTTTATGGGTTTTGATTCAAGCTCAACGGCTCCGATTATAGTGTTTTCCGTTGATTTTTATCAATCGGTCGTCTTGTTTTGATCGGACTAAAAATCTAAAATTCCCGGCCCGATGAATGAATCGTCCGGAAAATCGTCCGTTTTCACGCGTCGCGACGTCGCGTTTGTCGCGGTCTGCTGGTTTTGCTACACCGCCGCGTATTTCGGACGTTACAACCTTACTGCATCCATTCTCACGATGATGGACGCCCTCGGTTGGACGAAGTCGGACATCGGAGTCGTGTCCGGAATGTTTTTCATTGCGTACGGCTGCGGTCAGCTCGTGAACGGAATCGCGTCGCGGTTTTACAATCCGAAGTGGATGATGGCCGTCGGGCTTGCGGTTTCCGGCGCGATGAATCTGCTTGTTCCCGTTTTTCCGACGCAGGCCGCCATGCGCGTCATCTGGTGTTTGAACGGATGCGCGCAGTCCGTTCTTTGGTGCTGCATCGTGAAGACGTTCGCGCAGTATGTCTCCGAAAAAGCCATGGCTTCGGCGGTGGTCGTCATTTCAACGACGTATGCGGCCGGCATTTTCGCGAGTTACGGAGCCGTCGCGGCGTTCTCGAGGACGGAAGGTTCCTGGACGCTTGGTTTCAGCGTGCCGGGCGTCGTTCTTCTTCTGGCGTCGGCGGTTTGGATTTTCGTCCAGATGCGGGAAGGCGGATGCACGGCGGCGCCGGCGGCGGAAAAGAAAAAATCTTCAACCGGATTCAGAATCGTGTTTCCGTTCGTCGCTTTCGGTTGCGCGAGCGGCCTTCTCGACGGTTTTTTGAAAGACGGACTGAGCTCGTGGGTGCCGTCCGTTCTTTTCGAACGGTTCGGCGTCGATGCGACGAAAGCCATCATGCTGACTCTTGGAATGTCGCTCCTGTCGGTCGTCGGCTCCTATCTGAACAAAAAGGCGCACGAACGGTTTCCCGTTCACGGAACCATGATGCTGCAGGACTACGCGATCACGACGGCGCTCGCGGTTCTCATGATCATCGCTCTCCGGCTGAAACTGCTGTGGCTGCTCGTTCCGGCGGCGGCGCTTTCCGTTTTGTTCATCGTGATGGTCAACAACATCATCACGAGCCTGATGATTCTCAACTACCGGCGTTGCCTTGACGTGGGTCTGATCGCCGGAATCATGGACACGTTCTGTTACGTCGGCACGTCGCTTGCGACGGGAGGCCTCGGATTCGTCGCCGACGGACGCGGCGGCTGGACCGCCGTGTTCTTCCTTTTTCTTGCCGCGGCCGCCGTCGGAACCGTCGTTTCACAGCTTCTGCGCATCGCCGAAAAGAAGCTCATGAAGACCGTTTGACCGCAGTGTTCGGCCGATTTCCAACAGCCGCACGGATGCGTTGAATCCGGATATGCGGACACCGTGCGTTTGTACTAGAATATCTCCTGACGCGAAACTTGCGCCGGCGCGGGCGAATCCCGGCCGCGCGTTTGCATTCCGTTTTCAACTCCACCGAAAATCAAACAATGAAAAACCCCTCTTCCTGCGGATATTTCTCGAATGACGGACTTGAATACATAGTCACGCGTCCGGACACGCCGCGTCCGTTCGACAACTTCATCTGGAACCGCCAGATTCTCGGCAACATCCAGCAGACGGGCGCCGGGTACACGGATTACCAGATCAAGGGCTGCGAGATGACGAAGCTTTCGCAGGGCATCGGCCGCATCTGCGATTTCGACGTTTTCGGCCGCGACACATTTCTCAACCGTCTGGTTTACGTGCGCGACAACGCCACCGGAAAATTCTGGAACGTCGGCTGGGAGCCGGTCAAGGCGAAACCCACGCGTTTCCGCTGCCGTCACGGTCTGAACTACACCATAATCGAAAACACTACCAACGGAGTCGAGGCGTCTTTCAGAGTGTTCGTTCCCGCCGGAGACGAGGCCGCCGAATACTGGACGCTATCCCTCAAATGCGGCAAACCGCGGGATCTGACGGTGTTCGTGTACACGCAGATTTCGTTCAAGTACATGTGGGGGTTCAACTCCTACGGCGACATGCTTTACCGCAATTCGTATTTCGACGGCGAAAACGGCATGGCGGTGTTCACCAAACATCCGTTCATCACGCCGCACAAATACCAGACGGGCTTTCTCGCCGCCGATCGTGCGATCGACGGGTTCGACGGTTCGAAGGATTTTTTCGTCGGCACTTACAATCAGCTTAACGAACCCGAGGCCGTCAAGAAGGGCGCCTGCACCGGTTCCGAGGGCTCGAGCGATTCCACGATCGCGGCCGTTCAGTTCAATCTCGGCAAGGTCGATTCCGAAGGTTGCATCGTGAACATGATGTTCGGCGTCAGCGACAGCGTCGCCCACGCCGCCGCCATGAAGAACAAAGGTCTCGAAAACGTCGAGGCGAAATTCGCCGAACTCGTCGCCGCCAAAAAGGCGTTCTGCGCGAAAAACGCCGTGCATACGCCGGATCCTCTGTTCAACGCGATGGTCAACGCATGGCACAAGCATCAGGCCCTTTACGGCGCCGAGTGGTGCCGTTGGGGTTGGATGGGCTACCGTGACATAGTCCAGCACGCGATGGGCTGCTCGAGTTTCGCGCCTGAACGCACGCGGGAAATTCTCGTGGAGGCGTTCAAGCACCAGTATGCGTCGGGTCTCGCTCTGCGCGGTTGGAATCCTGTCGACACGAAGGAGTATTCCGACTCCGCGCTTTGGCTTGTTTTCACGCTCTGCGCGTATCTGCGCGAAACCGGCGAAAAGAAATTTCTTTCGTTGCGCGTTCCGTTTTACGACAAGGGTTCCGACACCGTGCTGGGGCACATCCGCCGCGCGCTGGACTTCCTTGAAAACAACAAGGGCGCGCATAAACTGCTGCTGATAAAATTCGGCGATTGGAACGATTCCCTCACCGGCATAGGCAAAGGCGGCAAGGGCGAATCGGTGTGGCTGTCGATGGCGTATTCGGAGGCGTTGCAGCAAATGGCCGGTCTGTATGAATGGATCGGGAAAAAGAAGGACGCCGAAAACGCCGTCGATCGCGCCGCCGCGATCAACAAAGCTCTCAACGATTCCGCGTGGGACGGCGCCTGGTACGTGCGTGGTTTCGACGATTCCGGCAAGCCGATCGGTTCGCGCAAGAACAAAGAGGGCAAGATATACCAGAACACCCAGAGCTGGGCGATGATCTGCGGCTGCGCGCCGATGGATCGCCAGAAAAAGCTGCTCGCGTCCGTAGAGAAACATCTGCACACTCCGCTCGGAAACCAGCTCATGTCGCCGGCGTACAAGACGTTCGATCCGGTGATCGGCCGCGTGACGTCTTTGGAGCCCGGAATCTGCGAGAACGCCACGATTTATTCCCACTGCAACTCGTGGATGACGCTTGCGCTGCTTCGCACGGGACGCACCGAGGAAGCGTGGAAGCTCTACCGCGAAGCGACTCCGTGTTACGGGGACGATCCGCTCAAGGCGTCGAATCCGCGTTACGTCTACGGCAACTGCTTCTTCGGGCCCGAACACCGCAATGCGCCGTACCGCATGGAATTCAACTGGATCACCGGATCCGTGGCGTGGTTCTTCAACGAGGAACTTCATGAATTTCTCGGCGTCGAACGCGACTACGCGGGTCTGCGTTTCGCTCCGAAACTGCCGAAGGATTGGTCCGGTTACACGATGGATCGCACGTGGCGCGGAAAAACCGTCCATGTCGAAGTCGTGGGCGGAGGCGACGTCGTTGCGTCGGTCGAACTTGACGGTGAACCCGTCGACGGAGATTTCATCCCCGAAAAAAAACTTCGTGACGGCTGCCGCGTGCTCGTGAAGATGAGCGTCTGACGCCGCGTGCCGACGTCCGCGATTCAATCGACAGATCTGAATTCACCCGCCATGGAATCGAAGTTCACCCCGTCGGTCCCGTCACGCGCCGAATGGATGTGCGGAAAGCACGGCGTGATGGTTCATTGGGTTTATCCGGAGTTCGGGACGGTGGACGAAACCGTGGCGGCGTTCGATCTCGACGGTTTTCTTGAAGATTTCGACCGCACCGGTGCGGAATGGCTGTTCTTCACGGTCGGACACTGCCGCGGCGTTTACGCCACGCCAAGTTCCGTGCTCGATGCGCTGGATTCGCCGAATTTTCCGATGATCGGACGCTGCGCCGGACGCGACCTCGTCGGCGAAATCGCATCCGCGGTCCACGCCCGCGGAAAAAAGTTCGTCGCGTATCTTCCGACCGAGGTCAGCGGCATGCCGATTGCGCAAGGGGTGAAGTGGCGTGACGACGATGCGGATCATTCGGAGTTCCAGAAAATCTGGTGCGCCGTGATCCGCGAATGGGCGGAGCGCTGGGGAAAGAATCTCGACGGCTGGTGGCTCGACGGCTACTACGGCGAGCAGTGTTTCAAAATCACTTGGCCGAACGGGCTGGACGAGGATGCGTGGGCCGCCGCGCTGCGAGCGGGGAATCCGGATTGCGCGGTCGCGCTCAATCCCGGCTGGATCGAGGTGAAGCACAAGCCGAAGTGGTTCATTTACGCGCTCGAACCGCGCGCCGAAAAACTCCGCGACTATCTTGCCGGAGAAGTGAATTTCATCAAAAACGGCAAGGTGTACGTTTCTCCGTGGGAGGAAGTTTTCTGGCTGCCTGAAAACAGATACGTCCCCGGCTCGAACGTGGTGAACCATGTTCTTTTCCCAGTGGACGGATGGTGGGGAATGTACTGGCCGTGGGCGCCCAATCTCAAAGCTCCGTTCGAGAAAACGCGGCCGGAAATGTTCGATCGGGCCGCGCTGGAATCAATGGAAGCGCGCGGCGAATTTCCGGATCCCGTTGTGACGCGCGAAGAACTGCAGACGTTTCTGCGCAATTTCACGTCGGTCGGCGGCGGTGTCACCGTGAATGTCGGAATAACCCGGAGCGGACGTCTCAATCGCAAATCGCTTGCGTTGTTCGACCGCATCTGACAAGCGGTTCCGCATGGTCCGGTTTTCGAAAAACACCGGCGGCGGAACCCCGTGCCGGAAATCCGGAATCAAGTGCATGAAATGAAAACGACGCCGCGGGACGGCGTCGTTTTCGCGTTTGCCCGGGAAATCCGGATTACTTCACGATGATGGTCGTGTATTGGACCGTGTCGTCTTTGCGGACGGTGAGAATTCCGGAGCCGGAGAAGTGGTCGTCGTCGACGTTGTCCGCGTTTGAAGCCGAAGAGCCGTAAGTGCCGCGCGGCATGGCGACGCCGTCGACGTAGCATTTCAGGCAGGTTTCTTCCGCGTCGGCCGGAAGATCGATTTTGCCGGCGTGTCCGCCGACGTCTTCGAAATAAACGCACTGATCGCGGTCGAGCGTGGCCTGCGGCACCGGCGCTATCGCAAGCGTGGCGCCGCCGCCGACGATGCGCACGGGCACGTCGATTTCGCAGGGCAGAAGAAGATTGACGCCGTTGTTGTTCTGGACGAGGCCCAGCGTGAGCGTACCGGCGTTGACGACGATTTCGTCGTCGATGCCTTTCTGGTCGCCGCAGACCGTGAGCGTGCCGGGGAATCCGCAGACGAATCCGTACGGCGCGACGATCTGCGCCATGATCCACGTCCTGTTGTTGTCATCGTAGTTCGGATTGTTCGAGAACACGTACGCCGTGTTCCCGAAAGCAAGCGTGCCGCACTGCGCCGAAGGCACTGCGGATCCCCAGGAGTTTTCTCCGATGCGGGTTCTGTTGGCGATCACGAGACCGCCGGACGCGAGCGTGAGGGTTTTTCCTTCGCCGATCAGCTTGCTGCCGCTGTACGGATTTTTCAGCACGAGCGAATTTATCGTTTTATCCGCCGTGATTGTGAGATCCTTGCCGTCGCAGTACACGTTGGCGCCGTCCTCGGCGTCGGCGACCGCGGTGGACACGGCGTCCGGGCTGCGGAGATTGCCGTCTTCATCGACGATCGGAAAAACGAGAGATTCCCAACCGCCCGCGCCGCCGTAGTCCGCCTGGTCTCTCCATCCGGTGATCCACGGAACGATCCCTCCGATGGATTCATCCGCGAAGTCAGGCAGATTAATTTCCGCGTTCTGGCTGTTTGACGTTTCCCAGAGGCGGTTGCAACGGACGACCAACGTCGCTTTGTTCGCGTGATCGAGGTTCTCCGCTTTGAAATAAGTGTAGGGATAAGCGGAGTTGTCACTTCCGGTGACGGTTATGAAGCTGAACCCGTTCGAGACCGCGAGCAACGACGTCACGTACAGGTTGGTCGCGCCTTCGCTCCAGATTTTCTGTTCGTCGAGCAGATCGATGCGTCCTCCGTTGAGAATCAACGCACGTCCGGGCAGACGGTTGCCGACTTCCTCCTGACCGGGCCATGTGTGGTCGCTGCCGATGCGCATGTAACCCGCGCTCAGAGCCATCGGGTAATTTTTGTAATCGGATCTCGCGACGAATCCGTCGACGCGCGCCGCGGCGTTTTCAAGCGTGTCGCAGTCTTTGAACCACATCGTGGCGTCGCGGTCGAATTTTTCGTGTTCACGCGACGAATCCATCAGTGTGCCGCTGAATCCCGATGCGTCGGAGAAGTTGCACAGCATGTTTTCGCGGCCGTGATTGTGAATCGTTCCAGATCCGGTTGCGATGCACGTGAGGTTGATGTCCGTGTGATACGAATCTTTCTGGTGTGGTGCCGCATTGACGAACTTCGCCGTCGCGCCGTCGGCGACGTTCAGCGTCGAGTCCGACGTCCAAAGCATTGACGCGAGGTTCATTTGGTTGCTCTCTCCGTCCCAACCGAAATCGATGTCGACGTCGGTGGCGCAGTTCAGAACGATCGGTTGACCGTTGTCGCCGAATTTCAGAAACGTTTTGTGTTCGGTGCGCGTCATGTTCGGGCAGAAGCGCAGCACGGCGGGATTGCCGCGCGTTCCGGCGAGCGTGAGGGTCGAACCGTTGTCGCTGCGTAATTTCATGGCGTACGCTTCCTGGACGTCGTTGAAGTCGCGGATGCTGCCGTAATAAATTCCGGAGACCGTCACGTCTTCCGAAACGGTGACTTCCTTGCCCCAGCCGTCGTTGTAGCGGGGCATGATGGCGATGTCTCCGGCGACGTGCGGATAGTCCGACGTCGTTTCCGCGCCGACCAGTCTCCAGCCGCCGTCGACCGAACACCACTTTCCGGAATCCCAGTGCGATTCGTTCCAGATGAAGATGCGGCCGTTCCCGGCGTCCGGCAGTGAAAGCACGCCCATCGTGGCTTCTATCGTTTCACCGTCGGCGGCGAGTTTGTTGACGCCGAGGATGCCGGCGTCGGTTATGTCGAGCGTGCAGCCGTCGTCGCGCAACGCGGCGATTCGCGCGTTGACCACGGAGTACGAACCTTCGACTAGTTCCGGCAGGACCACGACGTCGCCCGTGCGCACGCGCAGAGCGCCCGGTGCGCTCGCGTATGCGGAAATGTCCGAAACGGTATGCGTTTCAGCGAAAAGCGCGGTCGCCGACGCGGCTAGAACAGCGATAACGGATTTTTTTTGCATATAAAATCTCCTTTTGGATGGGAAAATCTTAACAAACGCTTTTAAAGCAAAGCAAGCAAAAATTGACTGCACAATTCGCCGGAACAAAAACGCCGAGCGACGCGCTTCGCCGGACCCGGCTCCTTTTGAATTGCGTGATTGCATCGATCGCGGTCGAGCAATTCCGTTCTCTTGCCATCCCGTGCGCGCGGAATGAGTGGAGCGAAGCACGGATCGTGCCTTGGTTTGTGTTTTTCAGCGGTTCGGGCGCGTGGCCGACTATTGAATCGCCGTTGTGTTTTTGGCAGAATGAATGCAGGAAAACGGAGGTCCTTCGATGTTCAGATTCAAGCGCTTTTTTTGGACGCTTCTGGCGATCCTTATCCTCGCTTACGCGGGGGCTCACGCCCTTATCCGCACGGCTTGGCTGCAGTCCATCGTCGAGCGCGGGCTTTCGGAACGTTTCGGGTACGTCGTCAAGGCCGAAAAAATCCGTTTTTCTACGTGTTTCGGGCTGATTCTCACGGACGTAAAGCTCACGGAAGCCGGTTCTGCGGCCGACTCCCAGCCCGTTTTCGAGGCTCAGTTCGCGCGGTATTGCCGTTGCCGCCGCATGTCGTTCATCAAGGCGAATTCCCCCGTCATCCGGGCCGTTCAGCGCGCCGACGGTTCCTGGAGCCCCGCCCTGGCGCTGTCCGCCGCTTCCTGTCCGTCCGACGATTTTTTCAACAAGGTTTCATCGCTTGCCGATCGCGTCTACTTCGATTTTTCAGATGCAACGGTTCAGGTCACTCGCGCGGACGGCTCGTCGGTGACCTACTGCGGCGTGAGTTGGTGCCGCACGCCCATACGCGGCGTTAACGTGCAGGATCGGCACAAGTCCCTGCGGTACGACACCGCGTACGCCGGTTTTGCACGCTCGCAGTGCCTCGTGGAGAAAAACGTCTCGGGCGAGACCAACACGCGGCTCGGAGAAAACGGCGAGTTTGCCATTCTCCGCGAGTGGATCGAAATCGACGGTCTGACGTTTTTCATCAAGGGAGGGAAAGATGAAACCGCGCCCGAGGCCGCGCCTGCCGCCGCAGGGGCCGCGGAAGTGACTCCGTCAGAACCTGAAACTCCGCCGGAACTTTCCGAAAAAAAGGAAGACGACGCCTCTCCGGCGCCCGAAGCTGCGGCTGAACCAGTCGAGGAGACCGCCTCCGAAACCGCGACGAACGCGGAAACGTCCGTTCCGGATCAGGCTGCTGAAGCCGATTCTTCCGCATCCGAACCAGCTTCCGAAGCGGCCGAACCCGTTGAAGCTGAAACGTCCGAAAACTGAATCAAATGAAGACAATTGGTGTGATTCCTTCCCGTTACGGGTCGACGCGCTTTCCTGGAAAGTCGCTTGCGCCCATTTGCGGCAAACCGCTCGTCCGGTGGGTCGCCGAGGCGTGTCTGCGCGCCGAATCCCTCGACGAAGTGATCGTCGCGACGGATGACGAGCGCATCGCCGCGGCGGTCGAAGGCAGCGGCGCGCGCGCCGTGATGACGGCGAGCGATCTGCCGTCTGGCACCGACCGCGTCGCGGTCGCCGCCAACGCTTCCGACGAAGACATCGTTATCAACATCCAGGGCGACGAACCGTTGATCGATCCGGCGCTCATCGACGCGGTGGCCGCGAAACTCAAAACGGACGACCGTTTCGAAATGGCGACGGCGTGCGCGCCGATCCGTTCGATGGACGATCTGTCCGCGCGCACGGTAGTGAAAGTCGTTCTGGATTCCGACGACGGCGCGTTGTATTTTTCGCGTCTGCCGATTCCATGCCGCCGCGACGGGGAGCCCGACGTCGCTTCGGGGCTGTATCAGCGCCACATCGGAATTTACGGCTACCGTGGCGCGTTTCTCCGCAAACTCGTGGCGACGGCGCCGTGCGCGCTTGAAAAGAGCGAATCGCTCGAACAGCTGCGCGCGCTTTGGCTCGGCGGCCGCATAGGCTGCGTGCGCACCGACGACATAGGCATCGGAGTGGACCGCCCGGAAGACGTCGCGGTCATCGAAAAGATAATGAGGAAACGCGGATGCGCATCGTGAAACTCGGCTCCCTCGCCTTCGGCAGGGATCTTTTTCTCATGGCCGGTCCGTGCGTCATCGAGTCGCGCGAACACTGCCTCATGATGGCGAAAAAACTTTCCGCGTTCGCCGCGAAAAACAAGGTGCCGTTCGTCTTCAAGGCGTCGTTCGACAAAGCGAACCGTTCGAGCGTGAAGTCGTTCCGCGGACCGGGTCTCGAGGCCGGACTCGACATTCTGCGCGAAGTGAAAGATCGGTTCGGCGTTCCCGTGGTCACCGACATCCACGAGCCGTCACAGGCCGCGGCCGCCGCGAAAGTCGCGGACGTCATCCAGATACCGGCGTTTCTCTGCCGTCAGACGGATCTGCTCGTCGCCGCCGGCGAAACCGGCAGGGTCGTCGCGGTGAAAAAGATGCAATGTCTCGCGGCGGAAGACATGGCCAACGTGGTCGAAAAAATCGAATCCACCGGCAACCGCCGCATCCTGCTCACGGAACGCGGGTCGTCGTTCGGATACCGCAATCTCGTGGCGGACATGCGCAATCTGATGATCATGCGCTCCTTCGGCTATCCGGTGGTGTTCGACGCCACGCACAGCGTGCAGCGCCCCGGTGCGCTCGGCTCCGGCACGGGCGGCGACGCGAAATGGGCGCCAGCCCTGGCGCGCGCCGCCGTCGCGACCGGCGCGTGCGACGGGGTGTTTCTCGAAACCCACGACCATCCTGAAAAAGCGCTTTCGGACGGAGCCAACTGCATTCCTCTTTCCGGCGTGGCGCCGTTGTGGACGCAGCTCGTGAAAATAGCGGAGGTCGCCCGCCGGTGAAACGCGTTCTTCCGCTCGTCGCGCTCGTCGCGTTCTCCGCTTCGCTCCGAAGCTCCGCCGCTCCGGACGCGTCGGCCGCGCTCGCGTACGGCGGGCAGGAGGTCACCAACATCCGTCTGCCGCTCAAACGTTACGAAAGCGGCAACGTCATGGCCGTGTTCGCCGCGAACAAGGCGAAAATCGACGACGGCGCGTACAAAGCGTACGACGGCGTGACGCTGCTGTATTTCAGCGACGACGGCCGCACCAACGGATGCATCCGCACCCAGGCCGCTTCGTTCGATCCGAAACAGCAGATCGCCGTCTGCGAAGGCTTTACCGAATTCGATATTTTGGGTAATATCCATCTCGAAGGGACGAACGTCACGGTTTTCGCCTTGAAGGAGATGGCCCGCATCGAAACGAACTCCGTGCTGACGATACGCACGAACGGAAGCGCCATTGACGCGCTCAAAACTTTGAAAACGAAATGAAGAACCTGCATTTTGCAACCATTTTCGCGCTTGCGGCGGTCGTGCTCTGCACGGCCGCGTCGGGTGCGGAAACCAAGCCGGCCCAGTCGAAAAAACCGGGCATCGTGAGCTTCAAAAAGCGCGACGAAAGCACGCCGCCCACAAAAATCACCTCATCGACGCTCGAGGTCGATTACCACAATTACGTGGCGCTGTTCGACGGAAAGGTCGTCGTAAAAGACCCCGAATTCACTCTGACCTGCGACAAACTCCTCATTTTCATGGCTCCGCCGGATGAGAAAAACGCCGACGACTCCGCCACGGGCGCCGTCACCAGCGCGAAATGCAGCGGCAGCGTCCACATGATATGCGGCGACATCGAGGCGCGGGCCGGGAATGCGGTCTACACGCGCGACGACGCGCGCGTCGTGCTTCAGGACGAACCCGTCGTCACGAAGGGCAAGCAGAAGGTGACTGGCCAAACCATAACCATCTGGCTCAACGACGGCCGCGTGGTCGTCGGCGGCGGAGTGGGCGTGGAAGCCCACACCGGTTCTTTCAAGGAGACCGCGAACTGATGTCCGACGCCGTAAAAACGGAGGAGCGGCACACGCTCGAGGCCAGATCCCTGGTGAAGTCCTACAAGGGACGCACCGTGGTGAAGGGCGTTTCGCTTCACATCGACAAAGGCGAAGTCGTCGGCGTGCTCGGACCGAACGGCGCCGGCAAGACGACTTCGTTCTACATGATTCTGGGCCTTGTCCACCCGGATTCGGGCAACGTTTATTTCAACGGGACCGACATCACCGGTTACATGGTCTACCGCCGTGCGCGCGCCGGCATAGGCTACCTCGCGCAGGAACCTTCCATTTTCCGCAAGCTGTCGGTGGAGAACAACATCAAGGCGATTCTCGAAACCGTGTCGGGCACGAAGGCGGAGAAGAAAGCGCGTCTGGAAGAACTTCTCGCGCGATTCGATCTCGCCAAGGTGCGCCGGCAGTACGCCTACACGCTTTCCGGCGGCGAACGCCGCAAACTCGAAATAGCCCGCGCGCTCGTCCAAAACCCCGCGATTCTGATGCTCGACGAACCGTTCGCCGGCGTCGATCCGGTGGCGGTCGACGGCATCCGTTCCATCGTCGCCGATCTCAAACGCGACGGCTACGGCGTGCTGATAACCGACCACAACGTGCGCGAAACCCTTTCCATCGTGGACCGCGCTTACATCGTCTACGACGGCACGATTCTGAAAGAGGGCAGCGTCCTCGACCTCGTGCGCGATCCGATGGTGCGCGACAAATACCTCACGCCCGAAGTGGCGGCGTCCATCGAAGCGTCGATACTTTCCAAGCAACAAACAAAACAGGAGACAAAAGAATGACAAGTGAAATCACTCTCCGCCGCGTCTGCACCAAAGACCTGAAGGAAACCGTCGTCGCCCAGCTCAAGGGCGAGACCGAAGCGCGCATCCGCGAGCTCGGCGACAAGCTTTCCGAGAATTTCCCCGCGGTCGAACACCTCCGCGCTTTCGTCGATGTCGAGGGTCAGGACGTGATCGCGTCACTTTCCATCCAAGGCGGTCAGGCGACCAGCGTCGAAGCCGTCGGCAAGGATCCGGAAACCGCGGTCGCCGCCGTCAACAATGCGTTCGACAAGGCCGTGGCGCAGCTTCGCCGCGCGTCCGAAAAGCGCCAGAACGTCCGCTGAACGGATCGGGGAACGAAGCCGTGACGGTCCGTAAAGAACTCGAACTGCTCAACAAGTACGGGATGCACGTGCGTCCCGCCGGCGCGCTTGCCAAAACGTGCCAGAAATTCCTCTGCGACATCACGGTCGAGAACGCCGGAAACGTCGTTTCCGGGAAAAGCGTTCTCGGCCTGATGACGCTCGAGGCTCCGGTCGGCACGGTGCTGACGTTCACCGCCACTGGCGACGACGCCGAACCGGCCATGGCGGAAATCGAGGAATTGATCGCAAATCATTTCGGAATAACCGACGAATGAAAAAAGTCATTTTGACGATGCTGGCCGCCGCCGCGCTCTGCGGCTGCACCACCACGGTGAAGGTGTCCACAGACCAACCGGGCGCGATCGTCCGCTACCGCGGCGAAGGCCGCGCCGCTTTCCGCTGGAAGACCGCCCCCACCGCTTCTCCGACCGAGTTCGGCGTCCGTTACGGGCGTATCAGCGTCTACGCGATCTGGCCTGACGGCAAAGAATCCGAGCATGTGATGAGGTCTCTGTCTTCGTCGCGCCCGGTCGAGGAAATCAATCTCGTCAAGCCGCGCTGACCGTGGCGTTCCATCCGGTCGATTTCGTTCTCTACCTGTTGCTGCGTTTCGCGGTGGCGGTCGTGGACGGCATGTCCGTTCATCATGCGTACGCTTTCGGGCGCCGTCTGGGGCGCCTCGGTTGGACGCTGCTCGGGTCTCGCCGCAAAACCGCGGTCGAGAACGTCATGCTGTCCGGCATCGCCGCCGATCGGGCGGAGGCTCTCCGCATAGCGAAGGCCTCGTTCGAAAGTTTCGCGCTGCTTTTCATCGAGTCGCTCAAAGCCCAGAAGCTCATCACGCCGGAAACTCTCGACAAATATGTCGACGTTCACATTCCCGAAAAAGCGCGTGCGATGCTCGCCGACGACAAACAGTCGATGCTGTATCTGTGCGCGCACATAGGCAACTGGGAGCTTTGCGGAACCCTGGCGTCGTTTTACAAGCCGATCTCCGCGATCGCGCGGATGATGGACAATCGGTACGCCCAGAAATTTTTGGAAAAACGCAACACCCGGGCCCGGATCAAAATCGTGTCGAAACACACGCCGCGTTACACGGACCTGCTCGGACCTCTCCGCGACGGACGCATGCTCGCGATGCTGCCGGACCAGCACGCGCGCACGAATGGCATCCGAGTGCCTTTTTTAGGCCGCGAATGCTCCACGGTCGTTTCTCCGGCGCGGCTCCACCTCGCCACGAAAGCTCCGGTGCTGTTCGGCTTCTGCGTGCGCACGGGCGAGATGAAATTCCGTCTGGAGTCGACCGATCCGATCGAGTTTCCTCCGCCGACCGGCGACCGCGACGCCGATGTCCGCGCGATGACCGTGAAAATAAACGAAGTCATCGAGGACGTCGTCCGCCGCTATCCGGAACAGTATTTCTGGTGCCACCGCAGGTGGCGGTGATCCTGAGGCGAAAAACGATGGACCGGAGATGAAAAGCTTTCCGCTCGGATTAGCCGTTCCCGTTTTATTTCTTTCGGTCGTTCCGGTTTTTTCTTCGGTTCCGTATCTGCACGACGGGCGTTTTCACGACGTCACGATCACGAACGACGCGGAGCGCCGCGTGTCGTGGGTGACGAATTCCTTCGATTGGTCGCGCGCCGAGCCGGTTTCTCCCGGAATCTCGTATCTGCCGGTCGTGCTTGAAGAGAACGGCGGTTGGCCGCGCCATATGGTCTGCCACGCGATGCGCATCGACGCGACGACGCCGGATCTGCGTTTCACCGGAGTGGACCGATGCGAAGGCTGGGGCGAAGAGTTCATGCCGGAAACGAACGCGTCGC
>JAZUJQ010000163.1:0-4329 GCA_045642845.1 Kiritimatiellia bacterium | reverse complement strand
TTCCACGTCCAGAACGGCAGCAGCGTCGACACGAGCCCGAGCGCGCCGACGAGCAGCCATCCGTCAGGAGTCGACGGCCAGACCGTTTCCGTGAACGGGAGAACCGCCGCCATCGCGGCGGCTCCGATCAGCATCGTGACGGCGGTGAACGTCGACGAACCGATGCGTTCGATCGCATCGCGTCCGTAGACCGTGTACACGCCCCACGTCGCCGCGGCGAGCATCACGTACACGTCGCCGGAACCGTAAGCGGAAAGAGCGATGCCGTCGCGGGTGATTATCTGGATCACGAGCAGCGCGCCGATGAACCCCAGCGCGAGTCCGAGCAGTTCGCGGCGGACGACGCGGCGCCGTGCCAACGCCGCCACGGCGAAAATCATCAGCGGGGTGAGGGCGTCCGCCATCGAGGCGTTCGCGGCGCTCACGCGGGCGCAGCCCATGAACACGCACCACGCCATGACGCTGGTGCCGATCGGCCCGAGCCAGAGCATTTTGATCCAATCGCGCCGCGTTATCGCGCGGTAGCGGCGACGGCCGCCGGCGGACGACAGACCGAGCGCGAGCATGACCAGACCCGCGATCGTGAAGCGGAGAACGGAGAGCGCGGCGGGCGAAACTCCGCACCGTTTCGTCAGCGCGGCGCCGATTATGAACGTGGAGGCGAAGCCGATTACCGACAACGCGGCGAGGATCAATCCCGCGAAATTCACTTCGACGTCAGCAGAACGCAGGAATTGGGACGGAGCGTCAGGACGGGATCGTCGCTTTCTCCGGTGACTTCCGCGTCCCGTCCGGCGTCGAGCGCGCGGATTTCGAATTCGATTTTCCGCCCGAAGTCCAGGCGCAGCGTTTTTGCCGGAGCGTCGTCGGAATCGGTGTAATACGCGACGACCGCGAGAACCTTTCCCGAATCGTCGGTCCCGCACAGCGTGTAGACGCCGTCTTCGGAGTCTTTCGCGCGGATTTCATGCGTCATGTCGTAGAACTTCCCGTACCATGCGAGAGGATAATATCCCTTGAGCTTTTCGTACGTGTAGTAGTCGAACGCGCCGTTGAACACCGACGGACGCGTGTCGTAGTACATCAGCATGTCGATCGGCGCCGCCTGCGCCGCGCAGATGCACGCCATCGTGAACGCCGCGCCCTTGATGCCGTGGATCGTTTTGAGCGAATCAACGTACGTGAGACCCCAGTCCTTGACGTAGTTCCACTCGTTCAGAATGCTTTCGGCTCCGCCGTAGCCGTGTTTCACGAGCATTTCTCTGATGCGCACGGCTCTTTCGACGAGGCTTTCCGGATGGATGGCGTAGATGTGCCACGAGAAGAAATCGAGCGGGATGCCGCGCGAGCGCATTTCGCGCAGGAAATCGTCGGCCCATTTTTCGTCGAACGCGAGCGCCGGCCCTCCGATTTTCAGATGCGGAAAACATTTTTTGAGGTGCGTCGCGGCGGTGGCGAAGAAATCGAAAAATTGCGCCTTCGTGCCGCCCCAGCAGCGTTTGTTGACGCTGTTGTCCGCGTCCAGGTCCGGCTCGTTCCAGATTTCCCAGTACGGCATGTCGAGCGTGAAACCGTCGGCCCAGCCTTCGGTGTAATGGCGGATGACGTGTTCGCAGACCACCGCCCATTTCGCGAAATCGGCCCGCGGGAGCGTGGCGTGTTTTTTGATCTGGTGTTCGGTGGTCTGCCCGATGCGGAAGAACGTCTTCGTGCCGGCGTCGAGCGCGACGAGGATCGCTTCGTCCGTGCAGGCGAAATCGTACGACGCCGGATCGAGCGGATCGGCACCGAAGTCGGGGAAAATGCGGGAGATGTCGTGCGAATACGGTCCGCCGTACACGCCGTTCATCGCGGAATCGTGATTCCGTGCGAACGGAATGCGCGCGGCTTTGTAATCTTCCAGATTGGAGCGGTACTGGTCGTCGGCGTGGCGCTTGTGCCACGGTCCTCCGTTCGTTGCGTTGAGGGGTTTGAAGGGGCCGAGTTTTTCGGAGAGGTCGAAGCGGATCGTTTTCATGCGACGTTTTGATTGAAGTTCCGAAACCCGCGCGGTTCACGGGAATTCCGCGAAGACCGCGTCGGCGAAAGCCGCCAGATCGCCGTACCGCGCCACGGCGTAATCGTCGAGCGGCGTCGGCTGCGCGTTCACGATGAACACCTTGCCTCCGCCTTGCAGCGTGAGGCGCGGCAGTCCGGCCGCCGGAAAAACCGTGAGCGAGGTGCCGAGCACGAGAAACACGTCGCTGCGCATGGCGAGCGACTGCGCGTTCGTGAAAGCCTCTTCCGGGAGCGATTCTCCGAAGAACGTGATGTCCGGCTTGAACACGCCGCCGCATTCGCAGCGCGGGACGCGCACGGGTGCGTCGGGGACCGCGGAGATGCCGTCCGGGCGGATCATGCGGAGGATTTCGTCGAACGTTCTGGTCGCGCCGCAGGTGCGGCAATGGTGCAGCACGGGGGAGCCGTGCACCTCGTGAACGTTCGAGGAACCGGCCTTCTGGTGCAGCATGTCGATGTTCTGCGTGGCTATGCCGTGCAGACGGCCGCGGTCTTCGAGCCGTTTGAGAGCGCGGTGGACGGGACCCGGTTCGAACGAGCCGAGACCGTAGACGAGTTCGCGGCAGCCGTTGTAGTAGACGGACGGATCCCGGTCGAACCAGTCGATGTCGAAGATGCGTTCGGCGTCCGGTTGCCTGTACAGTCCCTGCGGACCGCGGAAATCCGGAATGCCGCACAGCGTGGACACCCCGGCGCCCGTCAGACATCCGACGCATTCCGCTGTTTTCAGCGCGTTGATAAGCCGTTGCATTTTTTTCACCGCGCGGGTTTGTAAACCGCGCCTCCCAGTTCGATGTATTCGCGCAGGACCTCTTCGCCGAGCGATTGCGCCAGACCGCCCCGCACGGCGATGCCGCGTGCGGCGAACGCGCGTTTCCAGCCGGGCTTGAAGCCTTCGTCGAAGCCGGTGATTTCCTCGACCTTTTTCGAAGGCACGCCGTAGTAAACGGACTTGATGCCGCTCCACATGATTCCGCCCATGCACATCACGCACGGCTCCGCCGTGATGAAGATCGAGAGATTGAAAGCCGACAGGTCGTGCGTGCCGAACGCTTTTTCGGCCGCCTTGATCGCGTTCATTTCGGCGTGCGAGTGGGAACAGCGGTCTTTCAGGACGCTGTTCGCCTTTTTCGCGACGAGCGCGCCGTCCGGCCCGTATATCGCGGCGAGGAACGGCCCGGCGCCGGATTTGATCCGTTCGCGCAGCTCCAGCTGGAGTCCGGCGATGATTTCTTCGGCATTCGTCGTCACGGCCGTCACACGCGGAAGAGCACTCCCATTTTCTTGCCGAGCAGGACGGACACACCGGCGATGGTCACGGTGAGGAACATCATGGCCCAGACGCCGAGCGCGGAGGCGACGTATTTGCCGGTGCCGAGGAGCTGGTAGAGTTCGTAGATCGTTTTGGTGATCGGGTAGAACCGCGCCTGCTGCGCGAGCATCAGCGAATCCGACACCTCGAGCATCGAAAACGCGAACGCGAGCAGGAGTCCGGCGACGAGGTTGGCCGCGATGAGCGGGAGCGTGACGCGCATCGTGGTGCGCGCCGGCGTGGCGCCGAGATTCCAGGCGGCCTCTTCGAACGCTTCGCTCGTCTGCTGCAGCCCGGCGACGGCGGAACGCACCATGTACGGCAGGCGCCGCACCGCGTAGGCGATGACGAGGAACAGGGTGGGGTTCACGCGCACGTCGAACACGGCGGTCCAGAACGCGCTCTCGCGCACCCAGCCGAGATTGGCGAGATATGACGAAATGGCGAGGTATCCGAACGCCATCACCAGCCCGGGCACGGCGAGCGGGATCATCGAGACGGCATCGAGCGCGCCGGCGCCGCGCAGTTTCGAGCGCACGACGAGAAACGCGATCGAGACGCCGAGCACGAGGTTCGCGCCGACGGCGATGGCCGCGAAGAAGAGCGAGTTGCGGATCGAAGCCACGGTCATGTCGTGCCCGAGCGCTTCGACGTAGTTGGACGCCGTGAAAATCTCCGGCAGAACGGTTTGATACCACGAACCCGGTTTCGAGAAGCTGGTGAGAATGACGCCGAAGTGCGGCAGCAGCGCCACGAGCGTGACGGCGAGGAACGCCAGAATCGCGGGCGCCGCGCCGATTCCGCGCAGTTTTTTCGGCTGGAAGTTGACGGCCGCCTTGCCCTGCATGGCGTAGGACTTGTTGCCGAAGAACGCCTTGCCGATCGCGTAGAGCGCCACGGAGGCGGAAAGCACGACGAACACGAGCGCGTACGGGAAGTGGCTGGAACCGATTTCCTTG
>JAZUJQ010000162.1:0-4958 GCA_045642845.1 Kiritimatiellia bacterium | reverse complement strand
GATGTCGGTCATCACCAGATCGAACAGGAGAAGCTCGCGGCGGCGGAGCGAACGCTGACGGTCCTCGACGAGCTTGCGCAGATTCTGGTCGGCCGTTTCGGCGCGGTCCTGCAGGTCTTCGGCGTTGGCGCGCGCGGCCTTGCGCTTGGCGTCCGAAAGGGCTTCGTTGCGCACGTCGGCGGCGGCCGCGCGGAGCTGCTCGACGATCTTCTGGAGATCGGCTTCGGCCTTGTCGCGCTCGGCGATGAACTCCTTCTGCATTTTGAGAAGCTCGACGCGGTTGGACGCGGTGAGCGGATGCGCGAGAATCACGAGTTCCATGTCGGCCACGGCGATCTGCGTGGCGGCGTTTGCGGCGCACGCAAGCGCCGCGACCGCGAGGAAAGAAAGAATCTTTTTCATGTCAGTCGGAAGGATTTGAATTTATTTTCCGGAATCGGTGGCCTTCGCGAAAATGGCATCCACTTCCGCACCGGGCTTCTTCGTGAGGAGCGTCACGACGATGCCGGCGATGAAGCTCGCGATGAAGCCGGGGACGATCTCGTACACGCCGGTCGAAGAGAGCTTCGCCAGCCAGAAGATGTCCACGGCGGCGCCGGCAATGATGCCCGCGAGCGCGCCGGCGTAGTTGAAGCGGCGCCAGAAAAGCGAAAGGAGAATCGCCGGGCCGAAGGACGCGCCGAAGAGGCCCCAGGCGTTTTCGACCATGTCCATGATGCTGGAAGCCCAGGAGCCGGGCTTGCCGATGCCGGTGGATGCGATGTAAAAGGCGATGAAAGCGACGACCACCACGACGAAACGGCCGACCCAGAGCATTTCCGCGTCGGACGCCTTGTTCTTGCGCACGATGGGCTGGTAGAAGTCGCTCGAAAACGCCGAAGAAGCGACGAGCAGCTGCGAATCCGCCGTGCTCATGGAAGCGGCGATGATGGCGGCGAGAAGCAGACCGCCGATGAAGGCCGGGAACATGTTGTTCACGATTTCGACGAAAACCATCTGCTGCGCCTGGTCGGTGAAAAGCTTCGCGGCGAGAGACTCGGTTCCGCCGAGGAGGAACGTGCGGCCGAGAATGGCGATGGCGATGGCGGCGCCGAGCGAAAGCACGACCCAGACGCAGGCGATCCAGGCGGACTTTTTCACTTCGGACGAACTCTTGATGCCCATGAAGCGCACGATGATGGGCGGCATGCCGAAGTAGCCGACGCCCCAGCCGAGTCCCGACACCATGTCGTCCCAGCTGGACGTCAGAGGATTGCTTCCGAACGCCGGGTACTCGATCGCTTTTTTCACGACGTTGCCCGCTTCGTCCAGGACCTCCGGACTGGTCCAGGCCGCGGCGAGACCCGGCTCGAACTTGCCAGAGGCGTACATGACGATCGGCACGAGGAGCAACGCCGCGAGCATCATGAGACCCTGGAAGAAGTCGGTCCAGCAGACGGCTTTGTATCCGCCGAGGAAGGTGTAGACGAGGATGAGAGCCGCGAAGATGAACATCGCGAGCATCTCTTTGCCGACGAGAGCGGGACAGACGCTGACGAACACTTTCGTGCCGGCGACGAACGCCGAGGCGACGTAGACCGTGAAGGCAACGAGGAAGATGACCGCGCACGCAACCTTCAGCGCCGGATTCGAGGAGGCGAAACGGTTGGTGAGATACTGCGGCAGCGTGATTGAATCGCCGGCGGCTTCCGAGAAACGGCGCAGACGGCGCGCGACGAGGATCCAGTTCGCTATCGTGCCGAGGCCGAGACCGATGCCGATCCAGACCTTGCCCATGCCGAAGGCCAGAATCGACCCGGGGAAGCCCATGAGAAGCCAGCCGGACATGTCCGACGCCTGCGCGGACATCGCGGTGACCCACGGACCCATCTGGCGCCCGCCGAGGAAGTATTCCTTTTCACCGCCGCCCTTGGACTTGAAAAAGAAATGTATGCCTATGGCGAGCACGACGGCGAAGTAACAGATGAACGCCAGAATTTGAGGAGTCATGGTTTGATTTGCGGAATTGCGCCGACGGCGCGGCGCGCCAAGGGCTGGTGTACGGACAACTGGCGGCCATGCGCTCGAAACGCACCGCCGCACATGCCGGGCATTCTAACAAAGGGACGGAACTCAAACAAGTGCCGGACGGCGGACGACGGGATGAAATGCGTCACGGCGACGACGGCGGAAGAAAAAACGCGCGGCCGGCGCGATTCCGCCGGCCGCGCGTCGAACTTCAAAAGCGCTTCAGAGCGCGATCTGGGCGCCGCCGAGCTTGGCGGACTGCTTTTCGGCCTCGACGAGCGCGACCGAAAGCGCCGTGGATTCCGGCAGGCAGTTCTCCGGCTCGACGTCCTTGCGGATGCACGAAGCGAAATAGTCGATTTCCGCGCCGTACATGTCGTTGCCCTTGACCTCGAGCGGCAGGGGCTTGCCGTCGCGGTCGGCGAGGGAAAGCTTCCAGCCCTCGTAACGGAGCACGGCCTTTTCGAACAGCGCGCAGAAGCTCGCCGTGAACGCGCGCTCGCTCATCCACGAACCGCGCATCGAGACGATCGGACCGTCTTTGCCGTAGCGGAAAGTCGTGTCCACGTCGTCCCAGCCGCCGGAACGGCCGATCACGCCCTGGCAGGAAAGAGTTTTGGGAAGTCCCAATTTGGACTGCACCCAGTCGAGATCGTGCAGATGGAGATCGAGCACCGCGCCGCCGCTCTTCTTGGAATCGCAGTACCAGTTGTCGGCGCTCCACGACGGGAAGCGCGACGAACGGACCATGTCGAGGCGGAGCAGTTTGCCGTATTTGCCGCTCTTGACGAGCTTTTCGAGCACCGCGTAATCCGCGCTGAAACGCAGACACTGCGCCACCATGTACTTGCGGCCGGTTTCCTCCTTCACCTGCATGATCGACTCGCAGTCGCGGACCGAAAGCGCCATGGGCTTTTCGGAAAGCACGTTGAAACCGTCGCGCATCGCGCGCTTCACGTACTTCGCGTGCAGGTACGCCGGAAGGCAGATGTCGATGAAATCGATGCGGCCGCGTTCGCCGGCGACGAGTTTTTCGTAGCACGGATATTTACGGAGCGCCGAGGTGTCGATCTTGTCGGTCGAACCGATGTTGAGCGACGCGGACGCGGCTTCCAGCTGTTTCGGATCGATGTCGCAGACCGCGACGAGTTCAACGTTTTTACTGCGAAGATAGTTGCTCGCGTGGCAGCGGGCTATGCCGCCGAAACCGAGAATCGCCGCATGAAGTTTTTTCATTTTCGTTTTGTGGATTGAGGTTGATGATCCGGAAACGCCGGAATCGACGGGTCGGATTCTACCAAAGTTCGGGATTTAAAAGAGTGACGGCCGACGCACCCCGTTTCCGTCAGGCGGACTGTGTCGGAGGTTCCATCGTGCGGACGCCGGTCCCGTCGAGCCGGATTCCGATTTCACGGATGCCGCCGCCCAGCGCCTCGATCTCGCCGATCATGTCCGCGCGGTGCGACGGATCGCCGTCGCCGAGGATCGTGACGGATCCCCCGTCGCCGCCGGCGCCGTTGACCTTCCACCCGAGCGCGCCGTGTTTCCGCGCGATGTCGAAAATCTTCAGAGCGTCGCGCGAAACCAAAGCCGCGTTCAGATTCATCTGTCCTTCCGAATTTCCGGTCATGGAGGCGCCGAAGGTCTCCAGGTCGCCGGAAATCAACGCATCGCGGCCGCGGACCGCCGCGCGACGGAGCGGCTCGAGCCTGTCGGCGCCGCGATCGTCCAGGAGACTGCGGATGACCTCTTCGTGAACGGACGTCGAATCATGAGAACGGCCGAGGAACACGAGCGTCAGCCTGCGTTCCAATTCCTTCAGGACCCCCCGGGCGACCGGGACGCGCGTGACGTTCGAATGCGGATAGTCGTCCATGTCTATGAAACAAACGCCGCCGAAGGCCGAACAAATCTGATCCTGAACGCCGCTTTGACGCCGGAGGTGGATCGTTTCCACCTCGTGGGCCTTGACCGACAGCTCGTACGGCGACAGGCGCCGCGACTTGCAGGAAAGGCGGCCGAGCGCCGCCAGCAAGGCGACAGTCACGGCGGCGGAGGTTCCGGTCGACGATCCGCCCGGAACCGACGAATGCAGGGAAACCTCGACATCCAGCCCGCGGGGAACGCCCATGGATTTCACGCAGGCCTCCAGCAACGGATGCTTTCCGAAGACCACGTTCCGCGGATCGATCCGATACCGGTCGCCGTAATCTTCCACGGAGAGGACGAAGCGCTCGTCGGACTCCGGGACTTCATCGACGGTCACGAGACACCGGACGTACGGACTGACGGCGACATTCAGGACAGAGCCTCGCCCGGCGAACCATGTATCGGTCCAGCCGCCAAGATCGCAGATGCGGATCGGAGCCAATGTCTCGTAAGTTTTTCGCATGGGCATCGCCCGGGTTTATTCACCGTCCGTGAGGTCGTCAACGCCGCTCCGTCCGATCCTGCGGGAGGTTCGAATCGGATGATTCCGCGGAGGCGTCCGAAACAACAGGAAGCGCACCCGTCCCGGATTCGGCACGAAGGCGGAAAGATGCGGAAGCGCGCGCGTCGGCGCGGAGCGCTTCCGCTTCGGACGGTTTGATTTCGCCGGCTTCCTCGCGGACTTTTATGCGCGACAATTCGTATTCCAGATCGCGGGCGACGCGCTTTTCCTTCGGAGAGCGGACGTCCTGCCCGGCGAGCGCACGCACGCGCCGGCGTTCGCCGGGCGGCAGAATCGAAAGCGGATATTCGCGGCCGGAAATCACGAACGTCCCGTTCGTCACGGTGCCGAGTTCGCCGCTGACGACGAACCCGGCGTGGTTGGTGACCGACACCACGGGAGCCGTCGACGCCGCGGGCGCGGCGTTCGTCAGGGCTCCGGCGAACGCGACGGACAAGGCCGCCGAGCCCGCCCCTATGACGGCGGTCGGGCGCATCATTCGGACTTGAGACGCCAAAAG
>JAZUJQ010000161.1:0-1679 GCA_045642845.1 Kiritimatiellia bacterium | reverse complement strand
TACGGCACCGGTTTCTCGATCGCTCGCAAAGGAATGATGACGTTCCGCTCGTACCGCGATCCGCAGCCCGGCCGCTCGCTCGGCGTTTTCGCGAAAACGGGCGACGCATTGCGCGAATTCGCCGCTTCCGGCGCCGAACTGGACCGCTACATCGTGAGCACGATCGGCAGGCTCAATCCCTACCGCTCGCCGCGCAGCAGCTACGATTCGGCGGTGGAGCTGCACCTCTCGGGCGTCTCCGCCGACTATCTGCGCCGCGAACGCCGCGAAATCCTCGGCGCGTCGGCGGACGACTTCGTGAAACTCGCCTCGGCGCTGGACGGGTTCACCGGCAACGAGGCCGTGTGCGTCGTCGGCGGCGGACCGGTTTTCGAAGACTGCGCGAAAACCCTCGATTCCGTGGAAAACATCCAGAAATGAAAAAAGATTTCATGCTTGAATCGAAAACGGCGCGCGCCCTGTATTCAAGCATCGCGGACGTCCCGATCTGCGATTACCACTGCCATCTGTCCCCGCGGGAAATTCTCGAGGACAGGGTCTTCGACGACATCACGACGCTCTGGCTCGGCGGCGACCACTACAAGTGGCGCCTGATGCGTCAGGCCGGCGTGGACGAACGCCTCGTCACGGGCGGCGCGGACCCGGCGGAAAAATTCCGCGCGTACATCGGCGCGCTCGAAAGCGCGGCTGGCAGTCCGCTCTACGACTGGAGCCGCATGGAACTGGAACGGTTCTTCGGCGTGACCGACGAAATCCGCGCCGGAAACGCCGACTCGATCCGCGGCAAGTGCAACAAGGCGATCGCAGACGCGCGGCTGTCTCCGCGCAAGTGCATCCGCATGAACCGCGTCGCGCTCGTCGCGACGACCGACGACCCGGCCCACGATCTCGAAGCGCACCGGCTGCTGCGCGCAGACGCGGACAAGGGGTTCGAGGTCCTGCCGTCCTTCCGTACCGACCGCATGCTCGCGATCCAGGCTCACGACTACCCCGGATACGCCAACAGACTCGGCCTCGCGGCCGGGCTTAAAATCGAATCCCTGGAGACGTTCAAGACCGCGGTCTCGCGCCGGCTCGACGCGTTCGCCGCGCTCGGCTGCCGGATTTCGGACGTGGGTCTGCCGGTCTTCCCGGACTCCGTCGCGACGGACGAAGAAGCCGACGCCGCGCTTCGCGCCGCGCTCGAGGGGCGCAGCGTCGGCGGCCCGGCCTATCTTGGCTTCCTCGGCAACATGTACGTTTTTCTGGGCCGGGAATACGCCGCGCGCGGGATGCTGATGCAGTGGCACCTCGGCGTCATGCGCAACGCCAACTCGGCAGTGTACCGCGCGCTCGGCGCGGACGCGGGCTGCGATTGCGCCGGTGACGCCGTGCCGCAACGCGACATCGCGAGGATTCTCGATGCGATCGAATCGGCCGGCGGTCTCCCGGAAACCGTGCTCTACGCGCTCGTCGGCTCGATGAACGCGCCGCTCGAAACTCTGGCGGGAGCGTTCCGCAAAGTCCGCATCGGCGCGGCGTGGTGGTTCCTCGACCACGAACGCGGCATCCTCGACGTGCTGGAAACGGTCGCGGCCAACGGCCACCTCGGATCGTTCCTCGGAATGCTCACCGATTCCCGCTCCTTCCTCAGCTACGCGCGGCACGATTACTTCCGCCGCATACTGGCCTCTTTCACC
>JAZUJQ010000160.1:0-3314 GCA_045642845.1 Kiritimatiellia bacterium | reverse complement strand
AGTTGACCGCGGACTGACGGATGGGCGAGTCGTCCGCGCGCGAGTCGCGGCGGCCGGACGGGGTGTTGAGAATTATCGACACCTCGCGGTTCACGATGACATCGAGGCAGTCCGGACGGCCTTCTCCGATTTTGGCGACTTCTTTTCCTTCCACGCCGTGCTCGCGCAGCCACGCGATTGTGCCGCGCGTTCCGAGGATTTCGAAACCGAGCCGCTGGAAATCGAGCGCGACGTCCGCGGCTTCGTCGACTTTTTCGGAAAGGGAAATGAGAATTCTGCCGGGCTTGAGCGGAAGCGGCGAGCCGGCGGCCTCCTGACTCTTGAAATACGCCAGACCGAACGTCGACGCCATGCCGAGCACTTCGCCCGTGGAACGCATCTCCGGTCCGAGCACCGGATCGACCTCCGGGAATTTCTCGAACGGAAGAACCGCTTCCTTGACGCCGTAGTACGGCACGACGCGATGCTTGTCCAGACCGAGCGATTTCACCGTCTCGCCGAGCATGAGCCGCGTGGCGACGCGCGCCATCTGCAGACCCGCCACCTTCGAGACAAGAGGAACCGTGCGGGACGCGCGCGGATTCGCTTCGATCACGTAGACCTTTCCGTTCTCGATCGCGAACTGCATGTTCATGAGGCCGACGACCTTGAGCTCTGCGGCTATTTTACGCGTGTAATCGAGAATCGTCGCCTTGCACTTCTCCGGAATGCTCACGGGCGGAAGCACGCAGGCGGAATCGCCCGAATGGATGCCGGCCAGCTCGATGTGCTGCATGATGGCGGGAATGAAAACGTCAGTGCCGTCGGACAGCGCGTCCGCCTCGCATTCGAGCGCATGGCACAGGAAGCGGTCGAGATAGAGCGGACGGTCGGGAGTCACGCCGACGGCCTTGTCCACGTACTCGCGGAGCATGAGCTCGTCGTAAATGACCTCCATGCCGCGCCCGCCGAGAACGAAAGACGGACGGATGATGAGCGGATAGCCGAGTTTGCCGGCGCATTCGAGCGCGCCGTCGAGATCGCTCGCCATCATGGATTCGGGCATCGGAATGCCGAGCTTGTCCATGATCGAGTGGAACAGGTCGCGGTCCTCCGCGTCGTCGATCGAATCCACGCTCGTGCCGAGAATGCGGCAGCCCGCCTCCTGCAGACCGCGCGCGATGTTGAGCGGGGTCTGGCCGCCGAACTGGACGATGACGCCTGCCGGCTTCTCCTCTTCGTAGATCTGCAGCACGTCCTCGAGGGTGACCGGCTCGAAATAGAGCTTGTCCGACGTGTCGTAGTCGGTCGAAACGGTCTCCGGGTTGCAATTGACCATGATCGTTTCGTAACCCGCCTCGCGCATCGCCATCGCGGCGTGCGTGCAGCAGTAGTCGAACTCGATGCCCTGGCCGATGCGGTTCGGTCCGCCGCCGAGGATCATCACTTTCTTCGGATTCGCGGACACCGCCACTTCGTCCGGCGAACCGTTGTACGAAGAGTAGTAATACTCCTTGCCGACGACGCCGGAAACGGGGACCGTGTGCCACGTTTCGCGCACGCCGAGCGCGCGGCGGCGGTCGCGGATCTCCTTTTCGCCGACGCCGAGCAGCTGCGAAAGATATTTATCCGAGAAGCCGTCCTTCTTGGCCTGGACGAGCATGTCGTCCGGAGGAAGCGCGCCCTTGAACGCGAGCAGCTTCTCCTCCTCCTGCACGAGTTCGCGCATCTGGCCGACGAAATAGGCCTTCACGCCGGTAGCCGCGAAAATCTGTTCGTCCGTGGCGCCTTTGCGCAGCGCTTCGTACATCTGGAAGTGGCGCTCGGATGACGGCGTGGCGAGTTTTTTGAGAAGTTCTTCGAGGGTCAGTTCGTGGAAGTCCTTCGCGAAACCGAGTCCGGCCCGGCCCTTCTCGAGCGCGCGGATCGCTTTCTGAAGCGCTTCCTTGTAGTTCTTGCCGATGGACATAACTTCGCCCACCGCTTTCATCTGCGTGCCGAGCCTGTCCTCGACGCCGCGGAATTTCTCGAACGCCCAGCGCGCGAATTTGAGCACGACGTAATCGCCGCACGGCGTGTATTTGTCCAGCGTGCCTTCGCGCCAGTACGGCAGTTCGTCGAGCGTCATGCCGGCGGCTAGTTTCGCGGAAACGAGCGCGATCGGGAAGCCTGTCGCCTTCGACGCGAGCGCGGAGGAACGCGACGTGCGCGGATTGATTTCGATGATCACGACGCGTCCGGTTTTCGGATCGTGCGCCCACTGGACGTTGCACCCGCCGATGACGCCGACCGTTTCCACGATTTTGAACGCGTCGCGGCGCAGTTTCTCTTCAAGTTCCTTGGATATGGTGAGGAACGGAGCCGCGCAGAAGGAGTCGCCCGTGTGCACGCCGACGGCGTCGATGTTTTCGATGAAGCAGACCGAAATCATCTGGTTCTTCGAATCGCGCACGACCTCGACTTCGAGTTCCTCCCAGTCCTTGATCGATTCCTCGATCAGGCATTGATGCGTGAGCGAGGCGTCGAGTCCGCGCATGCAGATCGTGCGCAGTTCTTCGACGTTGTAGCAGAACCCGCCGCCGGAGCCGCCCATCGTGTACGCGGGACGCACGACGACCGGATAGCCGATTTCGTTCTGTACCAGCTCCACGGCCTCTTCCACCGAGTGCACGATGCCTGAACGCGGCGTGTCCACGCCGATCGACTGCATCGTCGCCTTGGACACCTCGCGGTCTTCGCCGCGCTCGATGGCGGCGAGATCGACGCCGATCACTTTGACGCCGTATTTGTCGAGAACCCCGGTCTTGCAAAGCTCCATCGAAAGATTAAGACCCGTCTGACCGCCGAGGTTCGGAAGAATCGCGTCGGGACGCTCTTTCTCGATTATCTTTTCGAGACGCGCGAGATTCAACGGCTCGATGTAGGTCGCATCCGCCATCACGGGATCGGTCATGATCGTGGCCGGATTCGAATTGACCAGAACGATTTTGTATCCGCACTCACGCAGCGCTTTGCACGCTTGAGTGCCGGAATAATCAAACTCACATGCCTGACCGATGACTATCGGACCCGAGCCGATGATCATCACTTTCTCGATGTCGTTGCGTTTCATATCGAGGCCATCATTCTACCAAAAGGAAAAAAGGAAATGTAGTGATTAGTGGCAGACGGTCAGTGATTGACGTCCGGTGGCCGGGGCGCCGTTTGAACAAACTCCGACGGCTGTCAAACAGGCTCCGCTACCGCTCCGCCGTGCTTCGCGGCGTTCAGCCGGGGCGTTTGATTGAATGAAAATTCGTCATTTTCCAATCCAGTGCGCGCTGAATCGGTGGTGC
>JAZUJQ010000159.1:0-3536 GCA_045642845.1 Kiritimatiellia bacterium | reverse complement strand
GATCCGACTTCTTTGCCGCGGTCGGACTGCGTCACGATGCCGTCGGCGTCGGTCGAGTAGAACGTCGCGGCGCCGTCCGGATTCGCCGCGCCGTCCGCCGGCGCGGCGGCAAGCTCGTCCGGCGCGGCTATGATTCCCGTGCGGTGGATGTGCGTGCCGGCCGGCGGATCTTCGATGTAGATGTCCTGGAACGAAAGCAGTCCGTCCTCGTAACGGTACAGGCGGAACGCCGCCTGACGTCCCCAGAACGAAGCGATCGCAGGCGCGGCGAACGTCGCGGGACCGTCCTTGTGTTCTTCGTAAACGTTGCGGTGGAAATGCCCTGCGGAGACCATCTTCACGTTCGAATGTTTCGCGATAAGCTCGCGCCACTTCTTCTCGCCTTCGGCGTCGCTCCAGCCCGGAGCGAAATGATTGGCGTAGAAATCCTGGCAGTCAGGCTCGTGAGTGAACAGAAACACCGGTTTGTCGGGCGGAATTTCGGAGAGTGTCTTTTCAAGCCATTCGAGAGCGTCGAACCCTTCTATCGCCGGAGCGTCGGCCTGGTTGAGCGACTCGGTGCACACCGCCACGAACGCGGCCTCCGGAATTTCGTATTTCTGACCGAGCGGGCCGAACACGCTCTGCCAAAGCGTGGACATTTCGGCGAAACGCGCGTCGCGGTTGTTCCTGCGCAAAGGGAAATCGTGATTGCCCGGAATCACGAGATACGGCGTTTTTATTTCGTTGAAAATGTTCGTGACCGCGGCCGTGTTGCGCGAAAATCCGTTCGACGCGACGTCGCCCGTGTGAATGACGCACTTGAGCTCGACCGGTAGCGCGTCCATCTGGCGGAGCGCTTCGCGGAAACGCCACTGGTGCAACGCCATGCCGTAATGCGTGTCGGAAATCTGCGCGAAAAAAATCGGTTCGGCGACCGCCGAAACCGCAACCGCCGCAATGGCGAAAATCGTTTTTGCTTTCATCGTTGTCCGTGCGACCGAACCGGCCTTGCGTTTCGCAAGACCGGCCGTGTGTGTATGCTTGTGCGTGGAATCATACCAAAAAACGGGTCTCCGCGCATAACGGAATCTGGCTTGACCGTCCTGACGCCGCACGTTCGACGCCTCCGTTCGGGAATCCGCATCTTCTGTCCCGCGACGCACGCCGCCTCGACATCGGCGAATGGTGTAGAATACGTATGCAACTGCATGGCATGGTTTGAAAATGAAAAACGATTCCGAACGCAAAATATCCGAATTTGACGCACGTATGGCGCTGCCGACCGACGACGACGCCGACGGGCTGCATTGGATCGACGGACGCGAACTGCCGCTTGAAGGCAAAGCGTTCGAAGACACCGAACTTTATTACGACAGACTGCCGTCGAACGTGACGGAGGCCGTTAACAACGGCGTCCGCGTGCAGCAGCACCACAGCGCGGGAATGCAATTCCGTTTCGCGACGGATTCAAAGAAACTCCAGTTCCGCTGGGTGCCGTGGAGCAAAAATCTGGCGATGGACCACATGCCTTCTACCGGAGTTTCCGGCATCGACGTCTATCACCGCGTTCCCGGCGGCAAGTGGAGATATCTCGCGACCGGACGGATCACGGACCCGGACGGAGGCAGACTCGCGATCAACTGGGTCCCCGGCGAAGAGTGCATCGTCAATCTGCCGCTGTACAACGGGATCAAATCGTTCGCGCTCGGCGTCGAATGCGGCGCGCGCGTGAGCGCGCTCCCGCCGCGGACGGCGAAACCGGTCGTGTTCTACGGAACGTCAATCACGCACGGCGGTTGCTGCTCGCGCCCCGGCCTGGCGTTCGTCAACATGATCGGACGCGATCTCGACGTGCCGGTCGTGAATCTCGGCTTTTCGGGAAGCGGCCGCATGGAACTCGAAATGGCGCGTCACGTCGCGCGCATCGACGCATCGTGCTACGTGCTCGACTGTCTTTGGAACATGAACGAGGATCTGGTGCGCGAACGTTACGAACCGTTCATCCGGGATCTGCGCGCACGCCGTCCGGACACACCGATCGTCATGGCCGGACGTTGCGACGTTTTCTGCGGCGGACCTCTTTTCTGCGACGAATTCATCGCCGGTCTTCACGAGCGGCTGACGTCGGAAGGCTGGAAAAACATCGTTCTGCTGGCGAAAGACGGAATGCTCGGTCAAGACGGCGAAGGAACCGTCGACGGCGTCCACCCGAACGACATAGGCATGGCTCACATGGCCGAAGCGTACGGCGCCTGCATAAAGAAAATGCACATCTTCTCCTGATTGTCTCCGGAGCGGGGACGGATCGGCGTCATGACTTGCGAAAACAACGGAAAAGCGGAGAACGACTGCGTCGAAGAAAACAACAGGTTCTTCGAGCCGTGGGTGGGAAACTGCTACCGCGGCGGAGGAGTCTTTTCGAAACGTGTGATGATCGTCGGGGCTTCGCATTATGCCGAATGCGTCGACGAATGTCCTTACGGCGGATGCGGATCCTGTGACGACACGGCATGCACCGGGTTCACCCGCCAGATTGTCAATGAATACCTCGACGGCGACGGTGACGGCAACTGGACGAAAACATTCTCGTCCTTCATCAACTCCGTATACGGACACAGTGCGGATGAAGCCGAAAAACGGGATTTTTTCGACTCCGTCGTGTTCTTCAACTATCTCCAGGAGATAGAGGGTCGCGACGGTTCCGACTCTCACCCGGCGAAATTCAATGACGCACGGCATCTCGACAACCTGCGCGAAATGATTGACGAATACGAACCGGACGTAGTCGTTTTCTGGGGCAATCATGTCTACGAAGCGATCCCGCTCGACTTGGGCGACGGCGACGCCGAGCGGGACGACGAGTATGATGCGGTCTATCGCTACTCGTACAACGGACGCGCTTTTACGGCGATTTTCACACGTCATCCGAGTCAGGGATTCAACAAAACCTACTGGAATGCCGTCCTTGAACATTGCGATGCAACGCCATGCGTCGGCCGAAAATAACGAATCACACGAAAGCGTGCGCAAGTTCAGTTTAATAAAAATAGCAACCCGCAGAGGACAGACCCGAACGCTCTGAAACTTCGAACTGCGGTGGTCAAGCCTTAAAATCGCATCATTCCGAATCGTTCGCGGTTGATTGCAATCGATTGCGGACGAAATGTGGGGACAGACCCCGCACTCGCCGCAGCCGGCGGAAACGGTGGGAACAGACCCCGCACTCGCCGCAGCCGAATTGCAAATGGTGGGGACAGACCCCGCACTTTGGGAAAACTGCGGACGAAATGCGGGGACGCGCCCCGCGCAAACAAAAAAAGACCGGGACCGACGAACGAGCGGTTCATCGGTCCCGGTCAAGGAAAATCCTGGCGGCGCGCTACTCTCCCGCGGCCGATTGCCGCAGTACCCTCGCCACTGGGGCCCTTCACTTCCGTGTTCGGAATGGGAACGGGTGTTGCCTCCCCGCTATGGCCACCAGGAATGAAATCGTTCACCGGAGAAGAAGATTCTGATCAAAACCGCCGAAACCGAACCGGGCACATGATCCCGGG
>JAZUJQ010000158.1:0-3990 GCA_045642845.1 Kiritimatiellia bacterium | reverse complement strand
TCGGGTGTTTGTCCTTGTTGTTGCGGTTGGTTTGGCGATAGACGTACGAGAAACCGGCCCCGACGGTGAACGATTTCGTGTACTTCACTTCCGCGACGCCCTTGCCCCATCCGGTGTTTTCGGTTGAACCGCATCGGAATGAGCTGTTGTCGGGCGTGAGTCCGCGCTCGGGGAAGTAGTTGCCGTGGAACCCGGGCGACCCGTAGGCCGGATCCCAGCCCGTGCAGAGCATGCCGGCGCCGCTTGCGCTGCAGGACGGCGAACCGGAACTGCTGTACACGAAACCGTACGCCTCCGCGCTGGCGTTCGTGACGGCGGCCGCATAGAAGTACGTCGGACCCGAACGGTCGGTGTTTTCGTTTCCGTGCGAAGAATCGCGGACGACGCCCGTGAACCCGTCGCTCGCGGTCGAATACCGGATGTTCGCCGCGGAGCGGTTCCAGATGGTTCCCTCGCCCGTGAGCGGCGGCGCCGTGAACGTGCTGCCCATGCTGGTTCCTTTGGCGGAGAAATTCATGAACATCAGGGTCGCGCCCCGCTTGATTTCATGCGGAGAATTCGACTTGTACGTGACGCCGCAGTAGCTCCGGGACACGTTGACGCCGTCCCATCCGCCGTCGAAAATCGTATCGGACTCGAAGATGAAAGTCGTGGCGCCGTCGCCGAACTGAACGTTGGCAGAGCTCTTGTTGTCGGTGAGGCAGTTGGAGCAGGCCTGGATCATGACCGGCTTCCCGTCGGAGCGCCGGAACGTGAGCGAATTGTTGCGCAGCACGATGCCGCCTTCCGCATTGACGAAACGGCCGAAATAGAGACCGCCCAGCACAGCTCCGGAAGGAATCGGCATGTAGCATTTCCACGTTTCGGAATCTGGGATGATCGCGATATCGTCTTCGAGATGCGGATAATCCGCCGCAGTCGTGCCGTCGACGTTCAACCATGCGCTCGCGCTGCCCCAGGACTCCGACTTGTCTTTCTTGATGTAGATGTTGCCGTTTCCGATCTTCTCCGGAAGGACGATGACGCCCATCGTCGCCGCAAGCACGCCGTCGGAACCGTAGACCTCGACGCCGACGATGCCCGGCTTGAGCGCCGTGATCACGTTTCCGTCAAGCGACAGGAAACTCGTGTTCAGAATCTTGTAATACGCCGAGCCGACCAGTTCCGGAAGAATCATCGCGTCGCCGGCATGGATCTTCATGGCCGTTGCGACCGAGACGTGTTCGTCCGGATTCACGAGGAACCGGCTGCATCCCTTTACCGCGGTCGCCGTCTTCTCTATCGTGACGCCGTCGCACGTCACCTCGGCGCGAAGTTTCGCCGAGTCCGCGCCGGACACGACGGCGAACGACGCCGTCCCGGCCTGCGTCAGCGTCTGCGATCCGACCAGCGTGCCGTCGGCGTAAAGAAGGATCAACGCCGAATCGCCTTCCATCGCGGAAACGATCACGTCCACGGCGAAACCGTCGGACGTCGCCGCATAGCCGATATCCCGGACGACCAGAGTGTTGAGCGTCGTGTACTGCTGCGGTTCCGTATAAGTGGCAAGTCCCTGCCCGTTGACGATTTTGAGACGCGAATAATACGCCGTGTCCGGCTGAAGTCCCGAAACCGCAAGCGTTTTATCGGAATTGAGATCGGACGCTCCCGAAAGCGAAACCGGATCGGACTCGATGACGTCCGCGAATCCCGAATCGGTCGAAAGCTCGACCGTGATCGTCGCGGACTCCGAGAAGCGGCCGTAGTTGGAAACGTTCGCCGAAAACGACTGCGAAGTCGCGCCCAGCTCCGAAAGTCCGAACACGCCATTCGCCGGCGTGGCCGGCATCGCGCCGTCGGACACCGCCTCGAATTCCACGTATCCCGTGCCGTTGTTGTCCTGCTTTCCCAAATTCACGCGCAACAGGATCACCGACTCCGCGAGAGCTCCGCCGTCGGCATTCGCCAGCGTGGCGTAAAGCGAAGCCCCCGCTTTCTGCCCGATCTGGTAGGAAAGCGTCGAGCCATCGATGGTCGTCCACTCCGAACTTCCGTCGTGCATCACCTCGATGCTGTCGATTCCTATGCCGGACCGCCCGCCGTCGCCCCAACGGGTGTACACGTTCAACGACTTGATGTTCGAGGCCGCGCCGAGATCCCAGGTGAGACTCGAATTGTTCGCAATGCCGAATATCTGAGCGTACGTGCACGAGGAACCCGGCACGCTCCCGTCCGTCAAAGTCGCGGGATTCACGGAACACTTGTCTTCGGTGTACAGGGAACCGGCAAAAACCGCGGTGTTGTCGAGCAGGAGGTTGTTCTGCGCGGCGGACCAGCTCGCCGGAGTGTAATCGCCCGCGGTCCAGACGTTGTCGGCGAAGCAAAACGCCGCCGCACACGCAGCCGCAAGTGCAAAAGAAGTTTTCTTCATGCTTTGTTTTTTTTCGTGGTTGTAAAAAAACGCGACGGAAGCCCGTCGACGGCGCGTCAGTCTACGCTTCGAACGAATTCCGTGTCAAATTCAGCGGCCGGCCGTTTTGCGTGAAACGGCGCTGCGTTCCACGCGCGCCGGACGTCAGAGCAACCCGGCGTCAAAGCGTCCGGCGAACGCGCGCCGGAGCGTCAGCGGATCGGAATAACGCACGCCGCTGTCGGCCGGAAGACCGAACGCAAGACGCGTCACCTTCACGCCGGTCGGCGCGAGCAATTCGAGAATGTACGCCGCCGTGGCGTCGCCTTCGACGTCGGTCCCGAGCGCAAGTATCACCTCGCCGATGCGTTCATCGACGACCCGTGCCGCGAGTTCCTTGAACGCGAGGTCCTTTTCGCCCGTGCCCGAAGCCGGCGAAAGGCGACCGCCGATCGAATGATAAAGACCGCGGTAAGCGCCGGATTGTTCGAGCGCCAGAATGTCCCCGGCGCCCTCGACGACGAGCAGTTGCGAAGCATCGCGCGTGACGTCGGTGCAGATACGGCACGGATTTTCCGTTTTGACCGTAAGCGCGCCGCAACGCGAACAGACGACCACGCCGTCGCGCACCGAAAGAAGCGCCTCCACGAGCGGGGTTATCGCCCCGTCACCCTTGCGCGCAAGCGAAAGCGCCGCGCGTTCGGCGCTGCGGCGGCCCACGCCGGGCAGAAGCGAAAGTTCGCGGACGAGTGCGTTGAAGGGATCCGACATAATCCCGGAAACGCGGACTTACGACCCCATCAGGCCGGAAAGATCCATGCCCTTCGTCGCGGTCTGCATCATCTTCTGAGTCTGCTCCATCATCTGACGGAGCGCCTTGTTGGAGTTCTCCTTGACGAAACGGAAGAAACGCTCCGGCTTGGCGGGATCGAAGGCGTCGGGCGATGTCATTTCGATCGAGCGGATGGTCATGTCGCCTCCGACGACGACTTTGATGCCGCCGTTCTCGTACTCGGTCGTCATCGCTTCCACGGCGCGCTGGATCTTCTTGACCTCGTCGCGCATTTCCTTGGCCTTTTTGATCTGTTCGAAAAGATTCATTTTTGTTCCACGTTTGGTGTTTGAAGTTGAATTCACGCCGCACGGCTCCGCAGCCGGACGGCCGCGCACGCCGAACGGTCCGCCGTTCAGCGGATGTCCACGATTTTGCCGCCCAGCCCCTCGAGAATGTTCTTGACGGCCGCATTGGCTTTGACACCCTCGATGTCGATTCCGGACGGTTCCGCCTCCGGCTCTTCGGCCTTCATCGACGCCACGACGGCATTGAGATCAAGCGGTTTGGACCACGGCGCCACGGATTCTTCCCCGGCCGCGCGTTCCGGAGACGGAACCGCAGGCTCCTGCGAAGCGGCGCCGGAAAGCGACGCGAGATCGCGGCGAGGCGGAACGACGGGCGCGGATGCGGGTTTGGAAGGCGGCGCAGGCGGCGCCGCCGGCGCGGGCGCGGCGGCCGGGGCCCGGACCGGCGTCCGTGCGACGGACTCCGGAGCGTTTCTTTCAAGCTCGGCGAGCTTGCGGAGAACGGTTTCGAGATCGGTGAC
>JAZUJQ010000157.1:0-14305 GCA_045642845.1 Kiritimatiellia bacterium | reverse complement strand
ATCAATGTCCGCCAGGAAGTCCGGATCGATCTTGAACTTCGGAAGCACATGGTCACGGTCAATGGAGTAAGCCTGAACCTTGTCCGCCACCTCCAAGGTGTTTGAGATGACTTCCGGATGATCCGGGAAAAGCTCCGCCATTTCATCGCCCGTTTTGAGCCATTCCTGGCGGGTGTAGCGCAGCCGTTTGGGATCGTGCTCGGTCGACTGCGTGCTCATGCACAGCAGAATGTCGTGCGCTTCGGCGTCTTCGCGGGAAATGAAATGCGTGTCGTTCGTGGCGATGACTTTGATTCCGAGCTTTTTCCCGAGCGCGAAGACCTGCTCGTTCACCCGGAGCTGGTCTTCGTACAGGTTGCCCGTGCCGCTGCGGCCGTCTTCACCGTATTTGAGGAACGGCGCGTCCGCCTTGTGCAGCATGACTTCGAGATAGTAATCGTCCCCGAAAACGCCCTTGTACCAGCGCGCCGTTTTTTCCGCGATTTCCGGATGACCGTCGCGCAGCGCGGAGGCGACTTCGCCCGCGATGCACGCCGAGGAGCAGATCAGACCTTCGTGGTATTTCTCCAGCAGTTCGTGATCCACGCGCGGCTTGCCGTAGAAACCTTCGATGTGCGCGAGGGAAATGAGGCGGACGAGGTTGCGGTAGCCGGTGAGATTCTTCGCGAGCAGGATGAGGTGCGCGCCGGATTGGTCGGCGCGGCCCTCCTTGTCGTGACGCGTGCGCGCGGCGACGTACGTTTCGCAGCCGAGGATCGGCTTGATCGGCGGCAGTTTCCCGAATTCCTTTTCCTTGGTGGAACGGCATGCGTCGTAGAACGCCTTGAGCCCGTACAGCACGCCGTGGTCCGTGATCGCGAGCGCGGGCATTCCGAGTTCGCGGGCGCGCTTTACCAGCGGCATGATCTTGCACATGCCGTCCAACAGCGAGTAGGTCGTGTGAACGTGAAGCGGAACGAAAGGTGTCATCGCCGCCCATTCTAGCATAATCGAAAATGCGTGAAAAACGACCCGCCCGGCGGACCCGTGCGCTCCGCCGCCGCCTGAATCCGCTTCGCCCCACGTTTTGGGTTCATGCGTGAATCCACGTGCCCCGAAAGCCGTGTCCGGCGCCTCTCGGAGCAAGTATGAAAACCGATCTTCGAAATGACGGCGGGACTGTGAGTCGCGGAAAGTCCAGTGCCGCGTCAGTTTTCGCGGTCAGGTTTCGTATACACCTGATGTAGTCGATCTTCATGGGCGGGCTTCCGAACAGGGAGTCCGGTCATGGCGGCCAAACGAAAAATTCAGGAAAACAAGCATGAAAACACAGACGGCAAAATTCAATCGAATGTTTCTCGGGATCGGGATCGCGCTGATGTCGGGAATGATCCCGGCCCGTGCGCAGGGGGAGGCGGAAGACGCGGCCGAGCCGCTCAACGCCGTCGTGAAACTTCAAGTCAACACGCTTGTGCCGGATTTCATCCATCCGTGGAAGGCCGATGTCGGCGGAATCGAGGGATCGGGCGTCGTGATCGACAAAGGGCTCGTTCTCACCTGCGCCCATTGCGTGGCCGATTCCACCCACATCCGGATCCGCAAACAGAACGAGGAGACCGCCTACGAAGGCACCGTGGCCTTCATCGACAACGATTGCGATCTGGCGCTTGTCAGGGTCGCCGATTCCGCCTTCATGCGCGACGTCGAACCGATGGTCCTGGGCGAAACGCCAGACGTGCAGAACGACGTGCTGGCCGTCGGATTTCCGATGGGCGGCGACGGAATTTCCTTCACGCGCGGAATCGTTTCGCGGGTCGAGGACGTCACGTATGCGCAATCGATGCGTTCGCTTCTGGCCGTGCAGGTCGATGCGGCGATCAATCCCGGAAACAGCGGCGGCCCCGTTCTGAATCCGGGCGACGGAACGATCGTGGGAATAGCCTTTCAGGGACAGAGCGCGGGGGAAAGTCTCGGATACATGATCCCTCCGGAAATCATCCGGCATTTTCTCAAGGACGTGGAGGACGGGCGCGTCGATGGATTCTTTTCGAACGTTTTCATTCCGCAGCCGCTGGAAGACGGGGCGGCGCGCCGTTGTCTCCGGATGAACGAAGGGCAGACGGGAACGTTGATCGTCGATGTCGCCAAAATCATCGGTCCGGACCTGATCCGGTCCGGCGACGTGGTTCTGGAGGTCGACGGATACGCCGTGGCGAACAACGGAAACATCCGTATCGAGGGAAACCGCCGTCGCAGCATGGGTTATCCGTTCTACATGCGGCAAATCGGGGAATCCGTCCCCGTGAAAGTCCTGCGGGACGGCAAGGAACTCGAGTTTTCAATACCGATTTTCCATCGGACTGTGGGATGCAGGGAATTCATGTACGATCGCGCCCCCGACTACTTCGTTTTCGGCGGGTACGTCTTCACGACGGTTTCGTACAACTTTCTGAACCTTCTGAACGCCGGCGGTTTCTGCGACAATGTCTTCGCCGACCCCGATGAACCGGGGCAGGAGGCCGTGGTCCTCTCGGACGTCCTGGCGGACACGGTCACGGACGGTTGTGCGTGGGCGGGCGCCTCGAAAGTCCGGGCCGTCAACGGAGTCCGCGTGAAGAACCTCCGGCATCTCGTGGAACTGCTTTCGTCGACGACGGATGAATTCGTCCGGATGACGCTTGACGGCAATACGTGGTACGACCTGATCCTGTTCATGGACGTGAAACAGCTCCGGGAGGCCACGCCGCGCATTCTGGAGCGCTACCGGATTCCGGCGGACCGCAGTCCGGACCTCCGGTAGGGAAGACGGTGCGTGTCCGCGCATCCGTTCCGGCGAACGGAACCGTGAGCGCGACCGGCGGCGAAGTTGTTTGCCGGCCGGCGGAGTTTTTTTCGACCGGCGCCATAGCCGCGTTTCAAGAACGGAATGACGGAATCATTCGACCGCGATCGTTTGCACTCGACCGCTGTCGACAAGGTTGTCGGCCGCGGGCCGGCTCCTCATGACGCAGTGCGGTTTTTCCGCGCGCGTCGCGCCACTTGCCGTTGGCGGCGATTTTCTGTAATATTCCCTTCACAAGGCAACTTGCTCATACCGAAATCGAAATCATGAAAAAATTCTCGTTTGTCGCCAAAGACGCGTCCGGCAATCAGCAGGAAGGCGAGTTGGAGGCGGAATCCCTCTCCGAGGCGAAACAGATCATCAAGCAGAACGGGCTCACTCCGGTGTCCGTCCAAGCCGAAGGCGGCGAAGCCGCGGCGGCTCCGAAAAAGAAGGGCATGCTCGATGCGAAGCTCGAGATCAAGCTTCCGAAGTTCCTGCGCGGGCGCGTGAACAACAAGCAGCTCACGCTGCTCACGCGTCAGCTGGCGACGCTCGTCGAATCGGGCCTGCCGCTGTTGCGCGGTCTGCGCATTCTGGCCAAGCAGAGCACGGTGCCCGCGCTCAGGGACGTGCTGCAGGGGATGTGCGAATCCGTCGAAGGCGGCTCGAACTTCTCCGAAGCGCTTTCGATGCACCCGAAGGTTTTCGACAACCTCTACGTGAACATGGCGAAGGCGGGCGAAGCCGCCGGCGCGCTCGAGATTTCGCTCGGGCGTCTGGCCGAGTTCCTTGAAAAGGCCGAGAAGATCAAGAGCAAGGTGAAGAGCGCGATGACGTACCCGATCGTGGTGCTTTGCGTGGCGCTGGGTCTGACCGGCTTCCTGCTCGTGAAGGTCATTCCGAAATTCGAGAAACTCTTCATCGACATGCTCGGTCCCAACGCGCAGCTGCCGGCGGTCACGCGGTTCGTCGTGAATCTGGCCCACTCGGTGCAGACGAAGGGTCTGTACATCGTGTGCGCCGTCGCGATCATCGTGGTCGTCGTCCGTCTGATCAACAAGACGCCGTGGGGCCACTACTTCTTCGACGCGCTCAAGCTCCGTCTGCCCGGTTCCGGCGATCTGCTCCGCAAATCGTCGATCGGCCGCTCGACGCGCACGCTCGGCACGCTGATGCAGAGCGGCGTGCCGATCCTGCAGGCGCTCGACATCGTGCGCGACACCGCGGGCAACATGGTCATCGCCAACGCGTTCCAGTCGATCCGCGATTCCGTGAAGGAAGGCGACAACATGACGCCCGCGATGGAAGCTTCCAAACAGTTCCCCGCGATGGTGGTTTCGATGGTGGACGTCGGCGAAGAGACCGGCGCTCTGCCGGACATGCTCACTCGCATCGCGAACAACTACGACAACGAGGTCGACGACGCGGTGAGCGCGCTCACTTCGATCATCGAACCCGTGATGATCGTGGTGCTCGCAATCATCATCGGCACGGTCGTCGTGGCGATGTTCCAACCTCTCACCGCCATCATCGGCGGCATGGCCGGCTGATATGAAAAGAAGCGGTTTCACACTGATCGAGATGCTCGTCGTGGTGGCCATCATCACGGTGCTGGCGGGATTCGTGTTCCGCATGGTCGCCGCGATGGGCAACCGCAACGACGTGGCCGAGACCCGGGCGATTCTCGAAAAGACCGCCCACGCGCTGGAAGAGTTCCGTTCGATCTACGGCAAGTACCCGAACGTCCCGTTCTATCCGACGGGACCGAGCGGGCGCATGCAGCCGACGTATTTCGAGTATCCGTCCAACATCGAGGGCAACCTGTCGGATGCGGAACAGCGCCAGATCCGCGACTCCACGACCGGCGACGCGACCGGTCGCTGGATCGAGAATCCCGGCAGCACCAAGCACGCCGGCATCCTTTTCACGATGGGGCTTGCGTCGTACTTCCTGCCGCGCGTGGCGGTGTGCCGCGGATCCGCCTCCGAACTCATCTCGAAAAAGACGAACGGCAAGATCGAGACGAGCCACGTCATGCAGTGGCACGACTACAACCGCGCGCGCGACCGCGACCAATCCACCGCGCTGCGCGATTCCGACCGCGACCTGAACTCGGTGCGCCGCATCCTGCCGCATCTCGACGGGTATCTCAACGCGGACGGCACGGTCGGCGATTCAGGAATCATATATCCGTACGACGTGTTCGTCCGCAGCGTGACGTACTCCGCCACCGGCAACCGCACCATCACGAACCGCACGTACCGCATCCGCGACGCCTGGTACCGCGACATCTATTACGACTCGCTGCCGCCGTACGATTCGTACCGGCTGTGGTCCGCAGGACCCGACGGCAAGACGACGTACCACGCCGAAAGCGAGTCCGGCGGCAACGCCACCAAGAAGGCCCAGCTGATCAAGAAGTACTGCTCGGACGACATTTACGCAGGGGAATACTGATGAAAAAACGTTCTGGTTTCACTCTCATGGAAGTGCTCACGGTGATCGCCATCATCGGCGTGCTGTCGGCGCTTCTGTATCCGGTCCTCAACAGCATGATCAAGCGCACGCGCGACACCGCTTCCACGGATCTCTGCTCGCAGGTGGCCGCCGCGTGGAAACTCGTGCAGATCGACAACGGCCGCATGCCGTCGGACAAGCTGCTCAAGGCCTACACCGAGTCGAACACCGACATGTCCACTTCCGGCGGAGACCTCGTTTTCAACATGACGCCGAAACTCAGCAGCATTCTGAACTGGTGGAAACTCGAGACTCCGATCGCCGCGGCGGACCAGCGTGAATTCGAACTCATCTATTCCGAATACTTCAAAGCGGGTTCCAACGTCGAATTCTGGCCGGTCGATCTGCGCCTCGAGCGTTCGGTCCAGCAGAAAAAGTACGGCGTTTTCGCGCCGTGGGCGGATTTCTATTTCAACGATCCGGACGTCACCGAAACCGAGCGTCAGGCCGCGGTGAAAAAGGCGCTCGTGCGCGTTGTCATCGACTCAGACGGCGACGGCATGGTTTCGATACCGACGGACATCGCCGAGCTCACCGGGCTCGACACGAGCGGCGGCGAAGACGACCTCACCGGCCGCACGCTGCGCGCTCCTGCCGCCGCCTGGGTCTGGGACCGCGACCACAAAAAGGTGCTTCATTCATGGTAACCGACATCCGCAAACTCCGGCGCGCCGGCCGCGCCGGTTTCACGCTCATCGAACTGCTGGTGGTGATCGCCATCATCGGCATTCTGGCCGGCTTTCTCACTTCCGCCGTCCAGAACCTGATGAAGGGCGCGAACGCGCGCCGCGCCGCGAACAATTCCGCGCTTCTCAAAGCGGCGATCATGGAGTACCGCCACGATTTCGGACGCTGGCCTCTCGATGAAGCCACGCTGCGCAACATCACGCCCGCCTCCAACGGCACGATCCGCAAGACGTTTTCGGGCGACAACAACGCGATCGTCAAGAATCTTCTCGGCGTGAAGGTCCCCGGCAGTTCCGACAAGAAGGACTACCTTTCCCTCCAGGGGTTCACGACGCCCGTCTCCGCGAACGTGGAGAAGTGGCCCGTGACCGAAGTCGTCGACGCCTCGCTCGTTTACAAGGGCGAAGCGCTGGACGACAACGGCGCCAAGGTTTCCAAGCGCACGAACCCCGTGCTCGTGTACTACTCGGAATTCATCCACTGCAGGGAGTGCGACACGTACTACCAGAAGACGTCCGACCGTCGCAAATGCGGAAATTGCGGGCACAAGTTCACCCGCGCCGAACGCCGCAACACGGTTTCGCAGTCCATGCCGTATTCGATAACGATCGATTTCTTCTCCAACACCGTAACGGTTTCCCCGAACTGAGCCGCCGAGGCGGCCGTCATCCGGATTTCAAGCCATGTTTTCACGTAAACGAATAAAAACCGGGCGCTCCGGTTTCACCATGATCGAACTGGTCGCCGTGGTCGGCATCATCGCGATCATGTCCGCCCTCGTGCTCGGCGGCTTCGGCGGCATCCGCAAGTCGCTGACGTCCCACTCCGGCGCGGAGTCGGTGTGCCGTGCGCTGCAGTTCGCCCGCCAGCAGGCGTGCATCGACGGCGTGGTCGTTTCCTTCCGAGTCACCGGCGTGGACCGCTTCGTGGTCTGCCGCAAGGCCGGCATCGTGAGCGCCAAACCGAGCGGCACGCGCCACGTGCCGTACAACGACCGCGACGAGAGCGGTCCGTTCATCCGCGACGATTACGCGGACTTCCCGGATATCCGCGCCGCGATGTCGGGCACCGAAATCAACACGGCGGCCGACGAAAAGGCCTTCCGCGAGGCCGGCGACAGCATGGCCAAGCGTTATTCGTCTTTCACGGTGTTCAATCTCACGGACGGCGGCCAGTCCCTCATGGAGCTGCCCCCGTGGTATTCGACGGACAGCGGCGACCACGGCGCGCTGCTCTTCAAGGTCGCCGAACCGAATAAATTCCACGTCGGCGACGAATACGGCTGGATGCTGCTGCCCGAGCAGACGCTTCCCGAGGGATGGGCTTTCCGCGGTTCGTATTCGAACGACGGCAACTTCAACAAATCGTACGGCCAGAAGGGCGGGGCGGGGTGCATCGATTTCGAAGCCGACGGCTCTACCACGGCCCAGAACATAATCATCGAACTTCCCGGCGCCAACGGCAAAGCGGAGGTTTACGCGACGGTGCAGCTCACCGGCGTCGGCAAGGTTTCGTACAAGGTTTCCAACGATAAGGGTCAAGGGAAATGAGCAAATCGCGTTCCGCGTTTTCACTTGTCGAAGTGAATTTCGCGCTGCTCGTCGTGGCGGGCGGCATGCTGTCGCTGTTCGCGCTTTTTTCGGGCGGTCTGCGTCAGAGCATGAACTCCAAAACCGATCTTTCGGAATCGACGTTCGCGTCTTCGCTGCTCGGCAGCATCGCCGGCAACGTCCGCATGATCGACGATGTCGCGGTCTGGAACGATCCCGAGGAGTGGTGGAAAATCGCGGTCAAGGGCACCGGCGTCCCGGACAATCTGAACGGGTACAAGCTGTCGAAGTTCAAGGGCGCCAGCAGCTCGTTTTCCAAGTCCACGCGGTGGCTGTACAACAAATACGGCGATTACACCGATTCCGAAATCGACAAGGAGTACGACGGCTGGCTCTGGTACGTGGGCCGTGACGGGTTCGAATGGGAAAGCGACAACGGCGAACTCGTGCTTCCGCCGCAGTACCTCATCCGCATCGTCTGCTGCGACCGCGTTTATTCCGGCGCGGTTCTGGAAGACGACCTTCCGGAGAACGGCGGCGTGCCGTACCGTTACCTCGTGTCCGTGGTTTCGTCCGATCATCAGCTGCCGGAGGTCTACTGCTACGAGCCGTTCTTCTCGCAGGAATACACCTTTTTGCATCGTCCGTAAATGAAAACCGGATCAAAGCGGGGCTTCACGCTCATTGAAGTCATGGTGGCGACGGGCATCATGCTCGTCATGGTGCTTATGCTCGGTTCGCTCTTCCGGCAGGCGACGAGTTCGTGGGATTCCGGTTACGTGCGCGCCGAGGGCGGCATGGTCGTGCGCGGCGTGCTGGGCGCGATTTCGCGCGACCTCTACAGCGCGGTCGACGGGCGCCGCTACGACAAATCGTGGTCCGATCCGATCAAGGCCAACGGCAGCACCATCGAGTTCTACTGCCTCAAGCCGTGCACGTTCAAGCGCGCCAGCGGCAGCGGACTCGATCTCGCCAAGGGCGACATCTACCACATCGTTTACAACATCGGCAGCACGGTGACGCGCAAGGAGACGAGTCTGCGTTCCAACGCATCTTCCTCCACGACGCTGTACGACCAGGCCGCGGGCGGCATCGGCGGCAGTTCCGAATTCAAGGCGGAATTCAAGGTTTACGCCAATGACGGCGCCACGGTCGCGGCGCGTCCGTACGAGAAAAAGGGCGGCACCGCGTTCGCGGACGGCGACAAAAACAACGGCGCGTACGAATGGGCGGTCGGCGGCGACGGCCTCGTTTCCGTGCGCGTGCGCCTCACGCTCACGCGCAGCGGCACTTATTCCGGCGTCACGGTCGTGTCGCTGGGACCCGACGGGTATCAGAACGGCGACTCCGAATCGAAGGACGACGACGACATCGTCGTGAGGTGATTTTGACATGAGAAAAGGTTTCACGTTGCTCGAACTGCTCGGCTCGATCGCCATCATCGCCATCCTCATGGGGTTGATGGGGTCGGCCGCATACGCCGCGCGCCAGCGCGCGTTCAAGGCCACGGCTTATTCGGAAGCGCAGCAGTTGACCGCCGCGCTCAAGTCCTACTGGGTCTCGAAACGGTCGTGGCCGAAGTCGATCGCCGCCGCTCCCAAGGAGAACGGGTACAGTCTGCTTACAGAAGATTCGCTCAAGGATCTCATCGGCGGCGGCGACGACGGGTTCGTCTACATCGACATTCCGCCGAGCCGTTTCGACGATGACGGCGGTCAGAAGTATTTCTGCGATCCGTGGGGGCATCCGTACCGCGTGAAGTTCGATGAAATCTCAGACATTTCCACGGCCGTCGACGGCATCAAGGAAATGTACGACATAACGGTGAACTTCCCCAATTCCTACCGCGACTACTACACGGACGGCATCTACGACACCGCCGACGACGGCAACTGAGCACGGGTTTAACGAACGATGAAACACGATTCAAAACGACGCGCGAACGGTTCGGCGCTGATCATGGTGCTGGGCATCCTGTCCATCATCATGATGATGGCCGTCGCGTTTTCAGTCTTCATGCGCACGGAGCGCGCCGGCGTCACGTCGCTGCGCAACTCCTACGTCGCCTGCGAGATGCTCCATTCCGCAGTGGCCAACGTCACGGACATCATCGATTCCACGTTCAATTCGCCGACCAACGACTGGCCGGCCGTCACGTGGCGCTATCCGTGGCTCTCCTCCGGCGGCGACCTCGGCGACGGCATTTCCACGAACGGCGCGTCGGCCGGCGCGCGGTTGCTCACGCCCGAAATGGCGCGCTACCTCACTCCCGCGCAGCTGGCTTTCGTGCAGAACTCCACGATCAACTGGAATTACCTGCGTTCGGGCGTCAACGTCAATTCCCTGCTGTCTTCCTACGACGGACATCCCGCCGGCGACACGATCGTCGGCCGTTACGCTTTCATCGCGCTCGACAACACTGGACTTCTCGACCTCAACGTCTGCGGCGGCGGCGAGAGCGGCGGCAAGAACAGCGACACCGGATTCCGTTCCGAAACCTACGGCGAAGAGCCGGCGGCGTTCATCGTGAGCGAGGATTCCAGCGACCATCCTCTGGTGTCGGTCAAGGACGCCGCCCGGTTCTTCAGCAAACGCAAGAGCGCCAGAGATCCGTTCACGTCCTTCGCCGACGCTCTGTCGATGACAGACGATTCGCTTCATTACGGCACTCTCGAGGATTACAAACGCGGCAACGATTACGAACTGCCGGCCGACGTGTTCGCGACGTCCTCCCTTTCGCTGGACGGTTTGACCCCGCAGAAAACCCCCAAGATCGCGCTCCCCACATGGGACGTGATCGACACCCTCGGCAAATCGAAGCTCAAGAAGTACATCACGGACGTTTTCGCTCCGCGCTCGCTCGAAGCGATGATGCGCGTCTTCAGCGAAGTGCGCAAGCGCAATTCGTCGGAAGGCGTTGACGAAGGCGCGGACGACGATCTGGTGTTCTTCTGCGGCATGCCGTTCGAAATGCACATCTCCCGCGCCCGTCTCGCGGTCGTCGCGATGCTCGACGCGATGGACGTCGATGAAAGCAACGATCCCGATTTCAAGCCGGGCTCGGGCTACGGCATCGATTCCTACTGGCGCGACATCGATGCGCTTTCGCAGAAGAAAACCCTTGAATGCAATCCGCTCGACGTAAAGGGCGACGGCAACAAGATCGACGACCCGGTCGACGCCAAGAACGCCTATCCGTTCGTTACCAAACTCCCTTCGAAGGACGCGCATCTCAACGTTCCGTGCACGGAGCCGATTCCGATGACTTCGTGGGCGTACGCTTATTTCGATCCCGTCGAAGACAGGTCGCCGTTCACCGACGGCGTCAAATGGCAGGGCGGAAAGAAACTCGACGGCAAGGGCGTGCCCGGACGCAGCCGCGCGCCGAAACTCGACGACGAGGATGGCGATGACACCGGCGGCGGTGGCACTGGCGGCGGTGGCACGGGCGGCGGCAGAAGGCTCGGCGATGAAGATGACGGCGACCCCGGCAGCGGCGGCGGTGGCGGCGGCGGGATCGACGATTCCGGCGTCCGCACGGACGGCACCTGGTGGAAGAATGAAACGCTCACTGTCACCCGCAAGGGTTACGTCGGCGCTTACGCGACGGCCTGGAACTACATCGCCTCGTCCATTCCCGATTCCGGCAGCGAAAAATCCCGCAAGTACAAGGTGAAGCTGGATTGGAAGGTCATGGATTCCATTCCGACGAAGGGCGGCGTCGTCTGCGGCGATTGCTCCGGGAAAAACGATCCGCTCATGCCGGATCTGCTCTCGTCCAACGACGAAGACGTCCGTTCCCAGTCCGCCAACCGCGTGCGGTGGACCATGGCCGCGAAGAGCGGTTCCGTCGAGGGCTCCGAAGCGTCGCTCGATTATTCGCTGGCCGGCTCCAGTCCGGAGGTGCGCACGCACCGTCTGTTCCAGGCGAACGACGAGGTCACGGTCGAAATCAAATGCGCCGCACGCGGCTGGAAGGTCGTCACGAACGGAGGCAACGTCTCCACCAACATCGTGTACTTCTGGCCGACCGAGCTCGAGAACCGCATCAACGTCGACAAAGACAAGTCCGCGTCGAACGTGAAGGACGTCTATCTGCCGTTCGCCATCAAGGTGTCGGTCATCGACGACAACAACGACGTCGTTCAGCAGGTTCCCGCCCCGTTGCTCGAAAGCTCGACCACCGGTGAAGAGAAGGAGGCGTTCTGGCTCCGCGCCGACGCCGGCGTTTACCACGGTTCGAAATCGGATATGCCGGGACATCAGGAGTCGTTCGGCAAAATGGATCCGGGCTGGGTTTACTGCCTGGTGCCTGAATTCGGCTTCGACACCACGTCGCTGCGCACGCGCAAACTCAACGCTTCCGTCATCGAGTCCGATCCGTTCGACGCCGGAAACGGAATGCCCGATTCCACGGCGCCCGGTTCGCACGACGGCGTGCCCGGCGTGTGGATCAACAACGCCATCGCCCGCGCGAAGCGTTCGGAAATCGGCGCCTTCGGCGACTTGATCGACGGAGTGCGCGCCGATCCCGAGCATCTTTACGTGGACGTGGACGCCATCGGCCGCGACGACATCTGGATGGGTCTGGCGATGCGCACGGTGTTCAAGCGCACCGGGAACCGCGACGGCGTCCTGAAGTGGATTTCAAGGCCCGTCCGTCACGGCGGTCACGTGCCCGATTCGTTCCACTCGCTCGCCAAGAGCGGTTCGCTGTTCATCGCCGACACCGCCGAACTGGGCGAAATGTACACGCGCGTCATCAACATGCCGTTCCGTTCGCCTGCCGATCTCGGCAACGTGCGCATCGGTCCGCACGAAACGCTTTCGCTGTTCGAGACCTACCGCGCCGGGGCGAACGGCGACGTCACAGGCGACGCCGATCTGCACCGCATTCTGGATTACTGGACCGCGAGCGGCGGCGATCGTTACCCCAGCGTCGAGAACTGGGCCGCCGGCGACGTGAAGTACGAGTGGACCGGTTCGACGCCGAAAATCACCGTTTCCAAGTCGGACATGAAGAAGCATCCCGTCTATTCGGCGTTCTCGAACGGCAAGGCCAACATCAACATGCAGCTGCCGCCTCTCGTGTACGTCGGAAAATACATGACGATCGACGACGCCGACATCGTTCCGAACACGTATCCGCTCGTTTCGACGCTCATGGGCGCTCCGTATTCGAGCCAGCCGAAAGGCACCAACGACAAGAACGTCAAGACGGTCGGCGACGAGGAGAAACTCATCGAGGTCCTTGAAGAGTTCCAGAACTCGCTCGACAACAGCAACGAGGCCAATTATCCGCGGTCTTACGACAGCAAAGGCGGCAGCAGCAGGGCGAACGTGAACCGCTTCCAGCGTCGCCGCGGAATGGCCGCGCGTCTGTCGGACATCGGCAAGGCGGACTCGGACGGCAGCCACAACCGCACGTTGGGCAAGTGGATAGCGAACTTCGACGCGAAGAACGACGATGAGCGCGAGGGCATGATCCGCGGCGCCGCGAACGCGTTCGCGACGCGCGGACAGAATTTCCTGGTCCTGCTCCGCGCCGATGCCTACACGACGATGTTCGGCATCGAGGACACCACCGACTCCGACACCGGCACGACGCTTTCCAAGACGCGCGCCATCGTCGAACTCTTCCGCGATCCGGAGCCGGTGCGCCTGCCCGACGGCAGTTACCCGAAAGACAAGGACGGCAACCCGATCGTGTACCACAGCTGGCTCGTAAAATCGTTCCGCACGTTCTGATCGAACCCGACAATGGAAAGCAGTCACCCGAAATGCGCAGCGTAATAAATCATCTCATTCAACTTCAGGAATTGGTTCTCACCCGCGAAGAGCAGGTCTCGATACGCGGTGAAAACGCGGATACTTCGGCGCTCGAACAGTCGATTTCCGAACTCGCGGAATCGCTCGAGCCGGAGGCGAAGGTGATTTACAGGCGTTTGGCTCCGAAGACGCACATCGTGATCAGCCCGATGCACGAGGGGCGTTGCTCCGCGTGCGGCATGGCGATCGCGATCGCCCAGGTGCAGGCCATCAAGCGCGGCGAGAAAATCGTGACCTGTCCGAGCTGCGCGCGCGTTCTGTACGACCCGTTCGGAGCGAAGTGGGTCGGCGCCAGGCCCAAGCATTCGGTCGAGGCGCAGAAGACCGGCATCGCGCGCTTTTCCTCGCCCGAACTGATGGTCGTGGATCTGAATGCGAAATCCGCGGAGGACGCGATCAAGATTCTCGCGGACCGTCTGCAGGACGGGCATTTCGTCGATGATTCGGCCAAGCTCGTCCAGTCCGCCATGGAGCGCGAAGCGACCGTCGGCACGGGCATAGGCCACGGGCTTGCGTTTCCGCACGTGCGCGGCGTGGAAGGCGGCGGCCTTTCGCTCGCCATGGGCGTCAGCCGGAACGGCGTCGAGTGGAGCGGATCGGATTCACCCGTGAAATTCGTGTTTTTCTCGACGATTCCCACGGCCGTCAGCATGTTCTATCTGCGCCTCATCGCCGGGCTTTCCGAATCGTTCACCAAGGAATCGAACCGCAAGGCGGCGCTGGAAGCGAAAACACCTGAAGCGTTGTGGAAGGTTCTGGTCAAAGCAACCCGCTTCACCGTGAAGTGATTTTTTCCCGCGTCGCGTGCGCGCTGGCGGCCGCTTTCGCGGTCGGAGTCGCATGCGCGGACAACGCGGGGTTCGAGCGCTACGAAGTGATTCTTTCCGGCATGCCGTTCGGCGCACCGCCTCCGACGGCC
>JAZUJQ010000156.1:0-3665 GCA_045642845.1 Kiritimatiellia bacterium | reverse complement strand
GAGGCCTCCGCGGCGTGCGGTCTCGCGGCGGAATGGTTGTGCGCCAACCAGAACGCCGACGGTTCGTTCGGCGCGAACGCGGGCGGACGCTCGCTGGCCCTGCCCGCGGTGGCGCTCATGCGCGTGTACGAGGAGAGCGGGGATCCCAGGCTTTTCGATGCGATCGACGGAGCGCTGTGCGCGATCCGCGAGCGTCTTGCAGCGGGCTCGGCCGCGTCGGATTCCGGTTCGCAGATCGAAAAAGCCTATCTCGCGGCGGCGCTCGCGACCGCTGACTCGCTCGGCGTGTCGAACGGCACCGAAGCGCCGTTGCGCCACGCCATGCGCGCCATCCGCGGTTCCGCCGATCCTTCGCTCGCCGAAGTCGCCGCGGCCGAAACTTTTTCCGGCAAACGTTCGGCTCTGATAGCGTGGCTTGAAACGTTCCGACCCGCCGACGCGTGACGATGACCGACCTTTCGCACCTTCTCAATCCCGAACAATTCGAAGCCGCGACGGCACCCGACGGTCCGCTCCTGATTCTCGCGGCGGCCGGGACCGGCAAAACGCGCACGCTCGTCTACCGTGTGGTGCATCTCATCGAGCGCGGCTGTCCGGCCGACAGAATCCTGCTGCTGACTTTCACCAACAAGGCGGCGCGCGAAATGCTCGAGCGCGCCGAGAGCGTCACGGCCGGAACGGCCGGCGGAATCTGGGGCGGCCCGTTCCACTCGGTCGCCAACCGCATGCTGCGCCGCCACGCCGGACTGCTCGGCTACCGACCGTCGTTTTCCATTCTCGACGCCGACGATCAGAAGACGCTCATGGGCCGTTGCATCAAACAGCGCGGACATTCGCCGAAAGAGTTCCCGAAGCGCGAGGTCGTCCTGTCGCTCCTTTCGGGCGCGGTCAACCGCGGAATCGATCCCGCGCTGTACCTGAACGGCAAGGCGGATTCTCTCGGAGTCCAGCCGTCTCTCGTGATGGATGTCATCAACGACTACGTCAAGGCGAAGAAAGACGCCGGCGCCATGGATTTCGACGACCTGCTCGTGAACGCGCTGGCGCTGTTGCGCGATCATGCGGAGGTGCGCGAGCGCTATCAGGAAAGATTTCTGCACGTTCTGGTGGACGAGTACCAGGACACGAACACGCTGCAGTCGCAGTTCGTCGATCTGCTCGCCGCGCGTCACCGCAATCTGTCCGTCGTGGGCGACGATTTCCAGTGCATCTACTCGTGGCGGGGTTCGGACTACGCCAACATTCTCGATTTCAAAACGCGCTATCCCGACGCGCGCATCGTGAAGCTCGAGCGCAACTACCGTTCGAAGGCGCCGATTCTCGATCTGGCCAACGCCAGCATCGAACACAACGTCAACCAGTTCAAAAAAACTCTTCGCCCGACGCGCGAGGGCGCGGCCGCCCTGCCGAAGTGCACCCGGGTTTATTCCACGCGCGATCAGGGCGCGAAGGTGGTGAAACTCGTGGAACGCGCGCTCGACGCCGGTTTCGCGCCGACGGACATAGCGGTGCTTTACCGTTCGCATTTCCATGCGCTCGACACGCAGCTGGCGTTGGCGAAGTCGAAGATCGCTTTCAGAATCACTTCGGGCGTCGGTTTCTACGAACAGGCGCACGTCAAGGACGTGATTTCGCTTCTGCGCGTCGCGGAGAACAAGGACGATTTTCTGTCGTTTTCGCGCGTGCTGCAGTTGTTCCCGGGCGTGGGAGAGGGGACCTCGATCAAGGTGTGGAATGCGATCGGCCGGGCCGCCGACCTGAAAAGCGCGAGCGGCCGCGCGGCGGTTCTTTCCGCCCTGCCGTCGCGCGCCCGTCCGATCTGGGAAAAACTTTCCGCGCGTCTTGAAACGTATTTCAGAACCGCGTTTCCGCTCAACGTCAAAAATCTGCTCGGCGGCTTCGTGGATGATTTTTATCTGGATTACATGCGCAAGGCGTTCGACAATGCGGACGATCGGCGCGAGGAAATCACCGAGCTCGAGGCCGATGTCGCGGGGCGCAGCGGCGTCAATGAATTTCTCGAGGACGTCGCGCTTCTCACCAACGTCGACCGCGAGGCGGCCGGCACCGCGGGCGCGGTGCGCGCGCCGTCGGTTCTGCTTTCGACCATCCATCAGGCCAAGGGTCTCGAATGGCCGGTCGTCATTTTGATCGGCGTCTCGGAAAATCTTTTCCCGTCGCCGAAGTCGATCGAAGAAGACGGCGACGATTCGGAGGAGCGCCGGCTATTCTACGTCGCCGTCACGCGTGCGATGGACGCCCTTTACATCGTGTCGCCGTCAGTGCGTCTCATGCCCGACGGCGGGCAGTTCATGTGCAAGGAGTCGCGCTTCATCACCGAAGTGCCGGCGAAACTTCTGGACCGCGAGGACGAAACCTACGGTTACGGCGGCTACGGCGGCGGTTACGGCGGGGGCTACCGACGTCCGAAAACGAATTTCGGATGGGGTTGGTGACGCGCGGGTCGCGCCCGGAGGTCCGTTTTATTCGGCGGCCCAGACTTCCACGCGGTTGAACGCGGGAACGGCGTTGAAGCGAACGGCGACGACGGGAAGCGCCTCTTCGTCCGGAAGCAGCGGAAAGAGACGCCAGTTGCCCCAGGCGTCGCCCGGCTTGATCCATTTGGCGTACTTGGAATCGTTGAAGGGAACTTCCTTCCCGTCCGGCGTGACGAACCGAAGGTCGAGCCGGAATCCTTCGGGAAGTCCGCCCATCTGACGCAGACGCACGGCGGCCAGTTTCACGGGCTTTTCAAACGCGATTTCCTTCGCTTCGCCGGGCGCCTCACGAGTCGCGGTCTTGAGGTCCGCGTTGTAGACGAGGGACAGGTTGCCCGCGGGGTGCGGATTCACGCGCGTCCCGATGACCGGCGTCGTGAGATAGACGGCGCCGTCGGAGTCGCGGTAGACGAGACCGCCTTCCGGCGCCCGAAGTTCCGCCTTGGGGTCGATGCCGAGGATTTTGAGGGTGAGCGGAGCGGCGTAGACCGTGTCGGGCAAAGAGACGGTCACCGTGTTGCGTGTTACGGCGACGGTCGCCGCCTCGGCGGCCTTGCGGTATTCCGCGACGCGGTCGCTCGGCGCAAGCCAGACGTTGTCGGCTCCGTCCGAGCCCCATGTTTTGCGGATGTATTCGAGACGTTTGGCGGCGGCTTCGTGGTTCCCCTTGCCTTCCTCGCTGATGCCGTGGGTGAAGTCGATGAGCCAATCGCCCTCGCGGACCTCCTTCGGAAGAAGCCACAGGGGATCCAGCTGCCCCAGGGACTGCCAATGGCCGGTATCCAGCATGAGGCGGCCGCAGTCGAGCCAGTTCACTTTCCGGGTCGTGCCGTCGGCGAGGACGTTGTGGGGACTGTCCGCATAGCGGGTCCCGAGCAGGAATCCGTACTCTTCCAGGAAAGGAATGTAGCCCGGATCGCCATTGGGGAATACCATGCCGGTGCAGGCGCGCTTGCCCTCCCAGAGATAGCGGGAGATGAAGAACTGACCCCAGAAAAACTCGCGGTGGTACATCCACGCGTCGTTGGCGAGCGCCTTGTCCCAATGAATGCCGGTGGACCAGTACCCGTGGTTGGCGATGCTCCAGCCGTCGGCGAGAACGGTCTTCAGCTGTTCGAGGGAAATGTTGGTGCCGTTGCCGTTGTCGAGCGCGCAGGCGATGATGGC
>JAZUJQ010000155.1:0-4007 GCA_045642845.1 Kiritimatiellia bacterium | reverse complement strand
ACAGAGGAGTCGGCAGCGCAAAATCCTGAAAACGCTTGAATCCTTCCTTTTCTGGAACAGAAAACGACGCCGGATCCCAATCGCTCTCCGGAACGACCGGCGCGGGGAAAGTTTTGGCCGGTGCGGCCGGACGGCGGACTTCACGCGCGGCGCGCTCTTCGCCGTCGCGGCGTTGACGGCGTTCGCCGCCCTGCCCGCGGCCGTTTCCGCGGCTGGATTCGCGGCGGCCTTCGCCGGTGCGCTCTCCGCGACCGCGGCGTTCGCCGTCGCGCCGACGTTCGCCGTCGCGCCCGGATTGCGCCGGCGCCCGCACGCCGCCCTGCGCCGGATCACGCCGTTCGCCGCCCGCGCTTTCCGGCTTGGAAGCGGAGAATTTCGCGATGATTTTCTTGAAAAAAGAGAACATTTCCTTGATCTGCCGAAATAGAGCAACGGGCACCCGTCCGGATGCCCGTTGAAGAATGGAACAATGAACGTATCAGCGCTTCGAGAACTGGAAGCGACGGCGCGCTCCGCGCAGACCGGGCTTCTTGCGTTCCTTCATGCGGGCGTCGCGGGTGAGGCAGCCGGCCGCTTTGAGCGCGGCGCGGAGAGACGCGTCGGCGTTGCAGAGAGCGCGGGCCAGACCGTGGCGGATGGCGCCGGCCTGACCGGTGATGCCGCCGCCCTTGACAAACGCGATGACGTCGTATTTTCCTTCGACGCCGGCGATCTTGAGGGGCTGGAGCATGTAGATGCGGGAAGCCTCGTCCGTCACGTATTCCTCCATCTTGCGGTGGTTGATAGTGCAGGAGCCTTCGCCGGAAACGAGCTTGACGTGCGCGACGGCGGTCTTGCGGCGACCGGTGGCTTCGGGCTTAGGGAGTTTGTCGGACTTGTTGTCAGCCATGATTGATTTCCTTTAAAAGAGGTTAGAGAGCAACCGGATTCTGCGCGGCGTGCGGATGCTCGGCGCCGGCGTAGATGCGCAGACGACGCATCATGCCGCGGGCGAGCTTGTTGCCGGGCAGCATGCCCTTGACGGCTTCTTCGACGATGCGCTCGGGATTCTTCGCACGGACGACCGCCGCAGGAAGAATCTTGTGACCGCCGCGCCAACGGGAGTAGCGCTCGTAGGTCTTCTGCTCGTCCTTCACGCCGGAAAGCTTCACTTTCGAAGCGTTGACGACGATGACGAAAGCTCCGGTGTCCACCCACGGAGTGTAGGTCGGCTGATCCTTGCCACGCAGCGCATTGGCGATCTTCACGGCGATGCGACCCACGGGCTGATCCGCCGCGTCGACGATGAGCCAACGACGGTTTTCGCCGGGATCTTTCGGAAAGAATGTGTTCATGGAATTGAGTCCTTATGGGTTACAGAAACGTAAAACGGGGGGTGAGTATCTTAAAAAAATGAAACAAAGTCAATGAAAATATTTTATTTCTCCAAAGTCGTTTGATTTTTGGAAAAACATTCGGATTTTTAACTGATTTTTCAAACAAATTCGCATTTTAACGATTTCAAGACTGCGCTCCGCGCCGCCGATTCGGCGCGCACGGGATTTGTAAAAGAACAGAAAGGCGGAATCGCTCGACTGCGGTCGACCTGATTTCAATCACTCCAAAGTCTGCGGCTGTTCGCCGCGAAGCACGGCGCAGCGGTAGCGGAGCATGTTTGCCAGCCGTCGGAGTTTGTTCAACCCGGCGCACTTGCAACCCGCGCCATTGCTCCGTTCGAAAGAAACTCCGATCCGTGAAGCTCTCGCTACCGCTCCGCAGAATGGTCTGCGCCCCGCGTCGCCGATTCGGCGCGCACGGGATTTGTAAAAGAACAGAAAGGCGGAATCGCTCGACCGCGGTCGACCTGATTTCAATCACGCCAAAGTCTGCGGCTGTTCGCCGCGAAGCACGGCGCAGCGGTAGCGGAGCATATTTGACAACCGTCGGAGTTTTTCACCCGGAAAAATGCGGGGACAGACACCGCAGATAAAGCGTTGCAAAAAGCGCGGCCCGCCGGGTTCGGCGGGCCGCGCAACTGGGTGAATTCTTTTTTCAGTCCGCGATTTCGGCGATGATGGCGGCCGGAGGCTGGGTTTCAGGCACGGGAACGCGCATGACCATGAGCATGCCCCACGCGATGAGTCCGGAGATCAAACCGACGAGCGCGCCGATTTTGAGCCAATCGACGAACTTCACGTGTTCGTAGCCGTGTTTTTCAAGCAGGCCGAGGGCGACGATGTTCGCGGTCGAACCGACGGCCGTGATGTTGCCGCCGAAGCACGCGCCGAACAGAAGCGCCCACCACAGCACGGAATAATCGCCGAGCTGGTTGAGCGACTGAATCACGGGCGTGAACGCCGCCACGAAAACGATGTTGTCGACGAACGCGGAGCCGACCGACGAAAGAGCCACGACCATTGGCACCATTTCGTTGGCGCTGCCCTTGACCTGCGAAGTGAGGGTGCGCGCGAGGTTGTCCGTGATGCTGAGCCCGGACGCGGGATCCTTCACGGTTCCGAGCGCGCCGGAAATCGCGAAAAGAAGCATGAAGAAAAGAAGCGTCCACCACTCCACGTCGTGTTCGACGTAGTGCTTGGCGCGATCGGGCTTTGCGATCATGAGAACGCCGGCCATGATGAGCGGCGTGAGATACAGGAACGCGTTGTGGTTGCCCTCGCGGCCGGCGAGACCGAGCGTCGCTTCGATCTGATGATGGAACGCGATCAGCACGACCGTGGCCACGAGCACGACGAGACCCGCCTTGTACGGCACCTTTTCCGTCGGCCCGAGAGAGCGCTGCGAATCACGGTGTTCTGCCATTTTGCGCGACATTTCCGCGATGTCCTTGCGGAACCAGAAAATCACGGCGACAAGCGTCGCGACGAGAGAAACCAGCGCGACCGGCGCGGCGCCCACGAGGAACTGGTTGAACGTGAATCCGGCCTTGGAACCGATGAAAATGCCGACCGGGTTGCCGAGCATCGTCGAAGCCGAACCGATGTTGGTGCAAAGCACTGCGATCAGCACGAACGGATGCGCGCGAACCTTGAGCGTTTCGCAGACCTGGAAAACGAGGGCGAGCACGACGACGATCGACGAAACCTCGTCGACCACGCTTGAAAACAGCGCCGCAAGCATACCGAGAATGATCGTGAACGAAACGCCGTTCATGTTCTTGCGGCCGATGATCGACTGGATCACCCACGTGAGGAAACCCAGATCCTTGAGCGCGCCCACGATGATCATCATGCCGACGAGGAACAGGATGATGTCCAGTTCCGTAGACTCGATGATGCCGTGGAACGTCGTCGCCCCCGTCGCCACGAGCACGGTCACGCCGAGAAACGCGGCGGCGACACGGTGGTTCCAGAAGAACAGCGTGGTGCAGATGACCGAGAAGAACGTGCAGATGGTGACGACCTGCGTGGACGTGGTCGCGATGCCTCCGCGCGAAGCGAGAAAGCCGACGGCCGCGACGATGAACGCCAGGGAAAGAAATTTGCGGATGTTTGCGTTCATGGGATCAATCGCGGAAAATCTTGTTGAGGAATTCGGTCAGCGAAACGACGCCGACGATGGTTTCGTTTTCGACGACGTAGCAATGAGTCGCCTTGCAACGGGTGAGTTCGCCGGCGACCGCCACCGCGGGCGTATCCGGCTCGACGCGCGGAAATTCACGGACGACGAGCTGCGAAAGCGACGTCGTACGCTCGCTGCGGAGCATGTCGGCGAACGGCTGGAAATTGGCGATTTTCGTGAGATCGCGCGTCCAAAGCAGATAATCAGGCAGACAGATGTGCAGAATGCGGTCCGCGCGCGCGACGCCCACGAGGCGTCCGCCCGCGTTGACGACCGGAATTTCGGTGACGCCCTGCGAAATGAACGCGTTCACGCACGTCTGGAGCGTGTCGCTCTCGCGCAGCGTGACGATATCCTTGTCCATGATGTCCGAGGCGGTGATGAACGCCGGAAGGCGGGCTTTGTCGTGACTGAAGAAGTTGACGACGTCCGCGTCCGCGCACGCGCCG
>JAZUJQ010000154.1:0-7279 GCA_045642845.1 Kiritimatiellia bacterium | reverse complement strand
TGAAGGTAGCCGTTCGGCTCCGGAGGAAAGCGCGTGACCACCTTGCCGCCGGTGCGGCCGGCGGCGTGGTCGGCTTCGATCCACTGCTGCAGAAAATGTTTCGTCTCTTTGGATTCTTCTTCGTTCATGACGGTCAGGTTCCGTAAAAATTGGCTTTCCGACCCGGCGCGAGCGCTTCGGAATCGAGCGGAAGCCAGTTCAGCACGTGCTCGATGCGTTCGTTCCAGTTCTCCCAGCAATGGCCGCCGGGACCTTCCTCCCAGCGGTCGAGCAGTCCGCATTCCTTCAGATGCTCGCGGAATTTCAGATTTTCCCCGTAGAGAAAATCCTCGACGCCGCAGTACTGGAATATCTTCGGACGCTGCGAGGGCGGGAGCGCGCCGGCCTTTTCGGCGGCGCTCCAGAGGTCCATCGGCGGTTCGATCGGCGCGTCGGGGCCGAAGTTGCCGGCGTAGAGCGCGGGCTGGCCGTCGCGCACCCATTTGATGTCGCAGACCGCGGAGAGCGCGCCGCAGGCGGCGTAGAGATCGGGACGGTTCAGCGCGGCTTTGAGCGCGCCGAAACCGCCCATCGAAAGGCCGGCGATGAACCGGGCTTCGCGCTTTCCGCAGATCGGGAAATGCGATTCGCAGAACGCGGGAAGTTCCTCGGTGATGTACTTCCAGTAGTCGGTGCCGTTGGCGAGGCGCGAGTAGTACGAGCGGTCTCCGAACGGCATGACGACGGCGAGATAATGCTCGTCGGCCAGGCGTTCGATGATCGTGCGGCGCATCCAGATCGTTTCGTCGTCGGACTGGCCGTGCAGCAGATAAAGCGCCGGGAGCGGGCGGTCCTTGCGGATCGCGTCGGGAAGAAGCACTTCGCACTTCGTCCACATGCCCAGCGACGACGGCGCCAGACGGGTGGTGAGATGCACCATGGCTTACGCCCCCCTGTAGTTCGGGGCTTCGCGCGTCATGCGGATGTCGTGCGGGTGGGCCTCTTTGTAGCCGGCGAGGGAAACGCGCACGAAGCGGCCCTTTTCATGGAGCTCTTCGAGGTTGTGCGCGCCGTTGTAGCCGAGCGACGAACGCAGGCCGCCGCAGAACTGCGTCATGACCTTCTGCACCGTGCCGACGAAAGGGATGATGCCCTCGATGCCTTCCGGCACGAGGTCGGCCATCTTGCGGTGGCTCTGGCCGTAACGCTTGCGGGAGCCTTCGCACGCGGTCATCGCGGCGAGCGAACCCATGCCGCGGTAGACGACGTACTGGCGGCCGTCCTGAACGAGTTTTTCGCCGGGGCTTTCCTCTGTGCCGGCGAGGCAGGATCCGAGCATCACGCTGCTGGCGCCGGCCACGATGGCCTTGGGAATGTCGCCGGAATAGCGGATGCCGCCGTCGGCTATGACGGGGATCGACCCCTGAAGCGCCTTGGCGCACTCGTAGACCGCGGTGATCTGCGGAACTCCGACGCCGCAGATGACGCGCGTCGTGCAGATGGAGCCCGGACCGATGCCGACCTTGACGGCGTGGGCGCCGGCGTCGCGCAGTGCGATCGCGCCTTCGGCGGTGACGACGTTGCCTGCGATCACGTCGATGTCCGGATAGTGCGCTGCGACCCACTTGACCATTTCGATGATGCCCTTCGTGTGGCCGTGAGCGGAGTCGATCACGAGCACGTCGACGTTTTCGTTCGCGAGCGCTTCGACGCGCGCGTAATCGTTTCCGCCGGACACCGCGGCGGCGCAGCGCAGACGGTACTGCGAATCGCGGTTCGCCATCGGCAGCGCCTGCTCGATGAGGTTGCGGACGTCGGTGAACGAATAGAGCCCGGCGAGGTGGCCGTCGCCGTCGACGAGCGGAAGTTTGCCTTTTTTCGCCTGGCGCATGATGTTGTACGCCGTGATGAGATCGGTCCCGGCCGGCGCGGTGATCGGATTCTTCGTCATCACGTCTTCGATCTGCATCGACTTGGTTTCGGCGTAGGCGACGTCTTTCGAAGTCAGCACGCCGACGACGCGGTTGTCGTCGTCGAGAACCGGGAAGCCGGAGAACTTGTAGTGCTTGGCCTCGCGCGCTTCCTCGACGTCGGCTATGGTCTGGCCCACGCGGAACGTGACCGGCGCGTGGATGAGGCCGTTGAGGTGGTGCTTGACCTGCGACACCTGATCGGCCTGCGCGATCGGGTCGAGGTTTTTGTGGATCACGCCGATGCCGCCGAGCGTCGCCATGGCGATGGCCATCGGAGCCTCCGTCACCGTGTCCATCGCGGCGGATATGTACGGGATCTTCATCCGCACGCGCGAAGTCAGGTTCGTGGAGATGTCCGTCGAATCCGGCAGGAAGTCGGCGTATTGCGTGACGAGGGAAACGTCGTCGTATGTAAGCCCTTCGAACTCGAAGTGGCTCATGAAGCGGTCGAGGTAATCGTTGTTTTTCATTTTTGCCTCCCGGAACGCGCGGAGCGCCGAGGTATTGGTGTGCCGCGTGATTTTAGCCGAAAACCGTGCCGAAATCAAACGCAATCATCCGTTGTTCGATCGTTTTTCAGCGTGATGCCTCGGCTTCCCATTCCTTGAATAAATCTGAGCGCGTCGACGTCATCCAGCGACGACACTCTTTCGAAAACGTCTTTTTCGCGTATTGATTCCAGAATGCCGACAGCGGTCGAGTAACTCCGTTCCTTTGGACTGGGATGCGTGCGGGCGCAGCCGATGCAAACGACGGCAATCGATGAAATCAAATATTTACACGCCATTTTTACAGTCGAATTCATTTGTTTATCGTTGTTCACGGCCAACTTCCAATTCTTCTTTTCAATGGTTTCGTTCATCTGCCGGAAAGAAATGTAAGAATTGAATTCCACAGCGTCACGGCGATAACGACTGCAACGATTTCTTGAATGCGCCAGAGGCCGTAGATCGCGATGATGTACGCATACAGGCACCAACGATCGCCGCCGAATGCGTGCAACCTGTAAATTGACGCCGTAAAATGGCATGCGACGACCAACAGCGCCCCCAAGATCAATCCGGCTGTCAAACTGAATCGCATTAAAAGCACGACGACGGCTGCACCGGCGATAAGCGAAATGACGCCCGCCGAAAAATACGTGAATCCATTGATGCGACCGTTTGTCAGATTCATGTCAAATAAGAATTGGAATTGTCAAAAAGACGATTGATCACTTACATTCAGAAGCTTTCCGTCGCTGTATTGAGCGACTAAAAATCGGGCGCGTTTGCCGGCGTCCCAGTAAGGCGATCTGTCCAGCTCATATTCGCCTTGCACGATTTCATCGACAATGAACTTGCCGTTCACCGGGATTCCGTTCGAGCAGATTCCGGAATACAACGGCCCTGTCCGCCAATCTGAATCGTAGCGGTCGACACGCCCGTGCAAGACACCGTTGCCGTACTCCATGACCGTATTCAACCTGCCGCCGGTGTTGAAACAAACCTGTTTGCCGTTTTTGACTCCGTTTTCGTAATGCGTCGCAACATATGGATGAAACCACTTTTTGCACGTGAACCTCACGTGTCCCCCGTCGCATACGACGCCGTTCACGACATCGCCGATGTAATCGCCGGACTTCGGTTCGACGTCATCCGTGTATGCATTGTTGCACAATTTGCACAAGTTGAACGACAAATCAATCGCGCAAATGACCGCCAAAACGCGAACAATGGAGTGAAACCATTTCCTACTGTTTGATTCGTCCATTTTCATCCCATATTATTTGGTGAAGTACTTTCGGACCATATATCTGAAAATCTCGACCGATTCCCATCATGTACACTTGTCGTGTTTTGACTTCTTGAAGAGTACCGCGTTTTCCGCCAGCAGCGCTGTGTTTCCAATCAGGATCAAAGTCATACATTTCTTTTGGATCTCTATCGACCCAAACTAGGCCAGTCCAACTCCTCGGGCATTCACCTTTGGTGCATAACATTCCTTCATATCTGAGTAGAAAATTGCCAAGCGTAGCGGGCGCATACACCCACGCTTTATCAGAATTAAAAGTTACTTCAGTTTTTGCATATTTACACTTGTTGTTGACACACTTATCAGGACAATTCCCATACCGCAATCCGAATTTTGGGTTGAGATTTTGCATGACATGTGTCATTTCGTCTGAAGTCAGTTCGAAATCTTCTCCAGCCCCAAATAGATAGTGCTTAAATAAAATTTCCGCCAGTCTGTCGTTAAGTTTATGCTGTGCATAACAATACTCCAAGCTGGCAACTGGAACATCTCCGCAAAAATCGCGCAATGATGCAATTTGTTCTTTGATTTCATTGACTTCGCTTTCGGAACGCACGTCAAGTCCATCGCCGAATATTTTCCCAATCAGACTGTTAGAATATGCTGCGTATGCTGCAGCTCCTAGACGATCAGTAAAACTCAAGCCAAGGCAATCAAACATATGAAACGTTGCGTTCTTGACATATGAATACACATTACAACAAGAAATCTCTTCCAGCGGGTCGCGGTTGAGCCAGCGGCCGAGGGACGGCGAATAGAAGCGGTAGCCGTAGTAATACAGCGACGTTTCGCGGTCGAAGCTCTTCGTCGAGAACCCGTGCCGGAACGCCCCGGCCATCGGTCCGGTTTCCGAGATCGTTCCGCCGAACGGATCGTATGCGTATTCCGCCACGACGGTTCCGTCGTCGCGCACGTAGGACATTACGTTTCCGTTGTCGTCGTACGTCGGGGCGTACGACGTCCCGTTTTTCTCCACGAGCAGCAGTCCGCCCACGCCGCCCGCGCCCTGCGGCGTCTCGGAAACGTCTTTGCCCCACAGGTAACGCGTGACGTTGGTTTCGCCGCCCGCGGTGTTTCTATTTCCTTGACGATGTTCCACCCGTCGTAGAAGAACCGCGTAACCGCCTGCGGAGTCGCTTTCACGACGCGCCGCGACAGCGCGTCGTACATGTTCGTCACGACGCACTCGCCGTTTTCGCTCACCGACGCCAATCTGTTCATCGCGTCCCAAGTATACGTGCGGATTCCGTCGGAAACAAGGTTTCCGTTCGCGTCGTACGCCGGACGCGCGGTCCCGACCGCCGTGTATTCGTTGAGGCAGTTGGACGAATACGCGGTCGTCACGGCGTTCGACGAACTGCTTTCAAATTCATTTGCATTCCGGAATCGGTTATTTTTGATGACTCGTCACGACTTCCCAAAAACATCGGGGAAACATTCTATGTTGTCCACCAATAAATAAACATCGGCATTTTCCGTTGCAAAACCGCAAAAAACAATCAGACCAGTACGGTAGCAACCCAACGGTCGCTGGATTTTGTTCTCGTGCACAAACCCGATGCCAACCATTCGTGGAACATGTTCCACTCGTTCGTATTTTCCGGCAATCAGATTCCAGTCGTCAGGCGAAATAACGCAAGATGCCGCCAACAGATGATCCTTTCCCGGAAAAATAAACGCCTTGTCATACGTTCCTTCTCCTATTCCAAAATTCACGTCAGCCAACACAGACTGAACCTCTTGCGACGTGCAGTCTATTTCAGCGATTTTCGGGGTCATGCAACTTTTCAGAAGCCACAGACACAACGCAAGAGCAACGATTTTTGCAACGATTTTCACGAATTTCACAGTCACCATTTTTTAAATGTTCTCCTTGGATCATTAAATGAACCCTGCATCACCTTAACTCCTGAATTAATTCTTTGGCCACGCGTCCATGTCAATCGTATTGTTTGAGTTCCTGTCATGTTATACTCTCGCGCAACGCCATATCGATGCAACAACGCCATTTCTCTGTCGGATACAAATCCACCACCCAACCCGTTATTCATTTCCCAATCATATACGTCTCGAAAATGAAATGTCCAAACCATATAGAAATTATCTCCGCGCGCTGTAACATCTGCAACCGCCCACGTTTTATATTTTCCAACTGCATACAACCAATTGCCTGTATTATTCGACGCATTTGATTCTTCCGTAGTGACAATTGTTATACTACTGCATCTTTTAGACAACTTTTCAGCATAAAATAATGCATTATTAAGTTCATTAATAAGATGTGTTTTAGCATCTGCACTTTCTTCATTCATTTTTGAACAACGAATTGTGTATTCAGCTCCAGAATTATCCAAAAAGTGTTTTAGATGTGCAGCGGCATCTGGCATCGTTGCAGCAAATCCACCAGCTACAGTCAACCATGCTTTGAATTGGATGCCATATCCGTTTTTTCCGGCATACTGTTCCAAGTGTTTTCATCTAGAACAACACTTTTCGGAGGCGGATCGAAGCCTATTCGATACGGAGCAAAGCCGTAAAAATCAAATGAACTAACAGGAGAATTGAGCGCATATTCGTACAGATTTATGCCGCCATCTTCCCCGATCGGGTCGCGGTTGAGCCAGCGGCCGAGGCGTGGCGAATAGAATCGGTAGCCGTAATAGTACAGGTCCGTCTCTTCGTCGAAATATTTCGTCGAGAATCTCAACTTGAACTCGTCCGCCATCCGTCCAGACGCCGACGTCGTCCGCCCGAACGGATCGTACCGGTATTCCGCGACAATCTCGCCGGATTCGTCCGTGTACGACATCACGTTTCCGTTGTTGTCGTACGACGGCAGATAATACGCGCCGTCGATCGACACCGCCGCCAGTCCGCCCACGCCGCCCGCGCCCTGCGGAGTTTCCGACAGATCGACGTTCCAGAAGTATTCCACGTTACGCGCCGCGCCGTCCGAGTCTTCGATCCGTTCCACCGCGAGATTCCACCCGTCGTACACGAAATCGCGACGTTCCGTCAGTATCCATTCCCCTCCGGCGCGCGCGTACACGGTTTTCGCGATGCGCCGGTTCATGCAATCGTACCGGTTCACCACGCGCACGGTTCCGTCGCGCGACTCCGCCCGCACGAGCCGGTTCTCGCAGTCCCATTCGTAAAAGAACCCGCCGTCCGAAACAAGATTGCCGTCGGCGTCGTAGCGGTATGCCGCGTACGAGCCGTCGTCCACGGACGTGTACTGGTTGAGTCCGTTGGACTCATACGCGATCGAAACGCCGCCGTCGTCCGCCGATGTCCGGTTGCCGATCGAATCGTAGAAGTAGACGTTCGTGCACGTTCCCAACGTCGCGTTCGTCAGCTCGCCGAGCGCGTTGTATCCGTACGATTCGCAGTCGTTTCTCACGAGCGGCCGCAGCATCGCGTCGTACGTGTACTCGAACGATGAAACCACGTTCGTGCCGTGAAACGCGCGGCACGAATCGATTTTGTCCGGTCTGTTCGCGTCGCGGGTCACGACGGCGCGGAATTCCGCGCCG
>JAZUJQ010000153.1:0-5569 GCA_045642845.1 Kiritimatiellia bacterium | reverse complement strand
CGCGCGACGTCGACGGGCGGGTATACCACGGTCGATCCGCGACCGTAGAAATCCTTGATGCGTTTTTCGACGTGGCGGCTGATGGCGATGAAAGCGTCTACGCCGTCCGAGCGTTTCCGGTCCCATGCGCGCAGCGCGGCGAGCATCGGTTTAACGAGCGCGGCTTTGGCTGGATTCGTTCCGAAGTATTCCTCGTAGAACGTCCATGCGTAGCGCATCGGCGTGAAGCAGGTGCAGACATGTTTCGCGCCGGCCGGTTTGCGGAAGCCCTTCGCGACGCAGTGCGACGTCGTGAGCAGCAGATCGCAGTCCGGGATTTTCACCGCATCGGCCGCGAACGGCAGCAGCGGCAGGAGTTTCCGGTAGATGCGCACGGCGTCCGGCACGCGCATGAGCGGCGAGAGCACGAGCCTGTGCGAAGCGATTTCGGGCGACACCAGCGCGCCGTCGCCCACGACCGCCGCAAGCGGCGCTTCGGGGAACGCGCGGCAGAACCATTCGAGCACGCGTTCTCCGCCCCGCATGCCGGTGAGCCAGTCGTGTCCGAGGCAGACGCGGCGGCCGTGCGCGGAGTCGCGCAGTTCGGCGAGGGCGTCGCGTGTTTCGCGGTCGTAAGATTCTGCGGTCTGCGGTGGCATCGGATCAGGAGACGTAAAGCGGGACGAAGCCGAACGCGTCGACGTCGAACAAACCGCGGTCGGTGAGTTTCAGGTGCGGGATCACTGGCAGAGCCAGGAACGAAAGCGTGAGGAGCGGTTCCGGCAGGTCGCAGCCGATGCCGCGCGCGCCCGAGCGGAATTCGTCGTCCAGCGAAGCGACGGCGTCGGCTGGCTGGTCGCTCATCAAACCTCCTATCGGCATCGGAAACTCCGCCACGAGCTGCGGAACCCTGTCGGGGGAAAAGACGGCCGCGCCGCCGCCTATCCCGCCGAGATGGGCCACGGCGGCGCGCATGGCGGCGTCGGAATCGCCGACGACGATGATGTTGTGCGAATCGTGCGCGATGGAGGACGCGATCGCGCCGCAGATTTCGCCGACGCCAGACACGCACGCAAAGGCGATGTTGCCGTTTTTGCCGTGGCGTTCAACCACCGCGAGGCGGCGGAGACGGGCGGGCGGCGCTCCGTTCTCGAGGGCGACGGTTTCCGAATCGGTGATGATCTCCGTCGGATGGACGACGATGGAGCGGACGGCTTTCGCTCCCGGAGGCGGGGCGGGAAAGGCGAACGCCGAAAGGTCGGGCAGTTTAACGGTATTCGATTCCATTTTTCACGACCTTTTTCACATTGAAGTCCGAGAGGTTGTCCACGAGCACGTAGTCGCCGGGATCGAACGTTATTCCGAAGTAGCGCGACGGATTGTCGCACGCGATGGCGATCGCGCGTTCCGGCGAAAGGCCGAGCGAGACGGCCTTGCGGACGCAGTTGAGAATGTCGCCGTGCGCAAGCAGATCTGCGGCGGAAATATCGTCCGCGCAGAAGCAGAAACGCTCCAGATTGGAGTCGTCGATCGCCGGCAGAAGCGCTTCGAGGTTTTTCGCGGCGGAGCCTTCGCGTATGAAGACGGTCATCCCGTTTTCGATTTTTTCGAGGGCTTCGTCGGCCGAAACGGATTCGTGGTCGGACGAAATGCCGCGCGAGGCGTAGGTGCGCAGCGCGGTCCCGGTGCCGCCCGGGAAATGTCCGGATATGCGTTTGCCGCGGACTTTCGCCGCGATGATTTTGCCCATCACCTCCGGGTCCGACCCGATCACGCCCGGGACGTTCATCATTTCGCCGAGCGACATGAGTTCGGGATACCTGTCGAACAGACGGCCCGTGTCTTCGGCCGACAGGCATGCGCCCGACGTCTCGAACGGCGTCGCCGGCACGCAGGACGGAAGTTCGAAAAACAGCTGCGCGGGGGATTTTTTCGCGTCTTCGATCATGAAGCGCAGACCGTCTTCGCCGAGGACGTTCACGATCTCGTGCGGATCGCACACGGCCGCGAAAGTGCCTTTCGAAACGAGCAGACGTCCGAATTCCGACGGCCGCAGATGCGACGATTCGATGTGGACGTGCGCGTCGATGAACCCGGGTATTCGGAATCCTTCCGGGGTTTCCGTTATCAACTTCGTGACCATGGCGTTCAAATGCTGATGCGTACGGCGCGGATATTATAAGTGCGGCCGCGCCGTTTTCAAGCATGACGGAACGAATTCCGCGCCGGTTCGTCGGAAAACGCGCGGTTCAAGAATTTCCCGACGATGCAGGCGTTTTGATACAATCGCCGCATGATGGAGGTGAAAACGGACGGGCTTTCCCGGCCGCAAGGGCAAGCCCTTGCGACACGACAGGGCGGCGAAATTTCAGGACCGCAAGGGCAAGCCCTTGCGGCAGGACAGCCTGACGGCGGACTTTCCCGGTCGCATGGGCTTGCCCATGCGACACGAAACTCGAGTGCGGGCCACTTCCGCCGCTTTCAGGGTTACGATTATTCGCGCGGTGCGGCGATGTTCATTACGATTGTGGTTGAACCGAGGCGGCCGCTGTTCGGCGTTATTCGTGACGCCAAACTGGTAAAGACTCCTCTTGGCGAAGCCGTTGCGCGTCGGCTTCATGAAATCGGCGGGCAACCCGGCGTGCGGCTGTTCAACTCCGTGGTGATGACCGACCATGTTCATCTTCAGCTTCATCTTCGTGCAGGGCTCGACGAGCCGCTGACCGTTCTCGGGCGGGCGATCGGGCGCTTCAAGAGCCTTTGCGCCAAGGACTATCACGAAATCCGCGGTGAGACAGGCTCCCTGTGGCAGCAGGGCTATCACGATTGGATCTGCCGGTCGGAAGGGATGATCGCGGCGGTCAATCGGTACATCGACTACAATCCGCTCAAGTACGAACTTCGCTGGAATCAGCCCGGGTTCCTCGCGATTCGCGAGCCGCTCGCCGCCCGGCGGATTTCGCCCGACGAGTTCTGGCGCGGCATCGGGGCGGTCGAGCTCCTGGATGGCGGAACGCCGATGGTCGCCCTGCGCCTCAGCCGCAAGCTGTCGGCGCGGCAGATCGACGAGGCAAAGCGGCGAATCGCGGCGAAAATCGGCGAGTTTGTTTTCATCGGCGGTTGGATCAGCCCCGGCGAAAAGGCGATTCGCGATTTGCTCTTGAGCAACCCGTGCGGCAGGATCGTGCAGCTGTTGCCTTCGGCGATGCCCCACGATTACAAAGTCGGCGGCATGTGGCTTGAGGCGATCCGCGACCGTCGCGCCGCCATCATCGCGAGAGGCAACGGCGAGGCCGAATTTTCGCGCGCGGTCTGCCTGGATCTCAATGCGGCGGCGGCGGCGATAGCGCTGGCAACGCAAGGGCAAGACCTTGCGCCGGGCGGGGGCTTGGCTCGGGCGGGCTGGGCGGTTTACTGGAAGGTCGCGGGGCCTGAGTCGGTTTCCCGATGACACCGTTTGCGTGGCCGTCATCGGCGCTTGCGTTCCGATGCGGGGGGGATGCGGAGCTGTTCGCGGTATTTGGCCACGGTGCGGCGCGCGATTTCGACGCCTTGTTTTTTCAGCAGCTCGGCGATTTTCATGTCTGAAAGCGGTTTGGCGGTGTCTTCGTCAGCCACCATGATGCGGATTTTTTCACGCACGGCGTCGGTCGAAACCGTTTCTTCGCCGGCGCCGGCGAGCGCGCCCGTGAACAGCGAACGCAGTTTCACCAGTCCGTCCGGCGTGCGCAGATATTTGCCGTCGACGGCGCGTGAAACCGTGGATTCGTGCATGTTCAGTTCGGCGGCGACGTCGGTCATCGAGAGCGGTTTGAGCGCCGAAGGGCCTTCCGAGAAAAATTCCTGCTGCCTGTCGACGACGGCTCCGATGATTTTCGCCAGAGTCTGCCGCCGCAGGGACACGCCCGCGAGCAGTTCTTCGGCGGCTTTGATTTTTTCCTTCAGCCACTTCTCCGCTTCCGCGTCCTGCGGCAGGGCGCGCTTTTCCGCGATTTTTTCGGCCAGCTCTTCGTATTGTCTGACGCAGGTCTTCGAAAGTCCGGCTTTCGGCAGGGCCGATTCGTCGAGTTCGGCGACCCATTTTCCGCCGCGTTCGAACACCGTGGCGTCGGGTCGCACTATGATTTCGTCGCCGCGCGAGAAATCGAGCCCGGGATGCGGTTTGCAGCGGCGGATGCATTCGACGGCGGCGAGGCATTCCGAGACTGTTCCGTATGATGCGAGCGCATCGAAGTCGCGCGCGGCGAGAGCTGCGAACTCTTTTTCACCCCCTAGCACCGGGAGCGCGACGGCGGCGGCGCGCGATTCGTCGTCCGACGCGCGGATCTGAAGCGCGAGACAGTCGCGCAGATTCATGGCGCCGACGCCGGCCGGGGTGAATGTCCGGATCGTTTCGAGCACGCGGTTCACGTCGTCTACCGAGCGCCACTGCGCCTGCGCGATTTCAGCGGGAGGGGACGCGAGATAGCCTTTGTCGTCGATCGACCCTATTATCTCCCTGGCGAGGGCGGCGTCCTCCGCGGAGAGATCGGTCTGCCCCAATTGCGCGAGCAGATGTTCCTGAAGACTTTCGCGGTCAGGGATGGAGTCCATGAAAAAGCGGCGTTTTTCTTCGGCGTCCGGATCGGCGTCGGGAGCGTCGACTCCGGAGAGGAGATAATCCTCGAAACCGGGATCGCGTTCGCGGGCGTCCGGATCGAAATCATCGCGTTTGCCGCTGTCGTCACGCATGGCGTCGAGCGAATTTTCGCCGGAATCCTCCACGGACAGCGCGGGGTTGACGTCGGCTTCGGCCAGAATCATTCCGGACAGCGCGGGGACGGACGCCTGCAGGAGCGCCAGATTGCGCGTCATCTGCGGCGCCATGACCTGCCGCTGCCGTTGTTCCAGTGAAAGTGCCATGCCGTGCCGTGATTCTAGCAGAAAAAGGAACCGGTTTTGTGGTAGAATGCCGCACGGAAAGTTCTAAAAAAACGCTTGAAGGAAAACGCATGAAAAACTCGATTCTGTCCGTTGCCGCGGTGTGCGCGGCGCTTTCGGCTTCCGCCGGACTGGTGACGAACAAAACGGATTGGTGCACGGTCGTGGTTCCCGACGTGTGGGACGAAGGTCCTCTGCCGGTGGAAGTCACGATGGGTCCGGATATCCCGGAAGGCCAGCAGATCGGCGCGCATCTTCTGTGGATGAAGCGCAACAAATCCTACGGCGGTTTTCTGTCATGGAAGCCTTCCCAGAAAACCGAGCCCGGGAAGACGCACGTGTTCAAGCACAATCCGAAAAAGAACGAGGACATGGGGTCGATCGCGGTGAACGTCTTCATGGCGCCTGACGGCGACGCCGCGCACGCGATCACCAACTGTTCCGCGGGCATCCCGCTGCCTCCCGAGCCGCCGTATCCCGAGCGTCCGGCCAGCGTGACGTTCCGCAACAGTTTCATCTGGATCGAGGATCCGGCCCCGCCGACGCGCGTCGGCGAGGAGCTCGTGTTCAAGGTGCACTACAAACTCGACGAACGCGACACGTGGGGTCCGAAACGCACGTCCATCGCCTGCGTCCCGCTGGGCCCGTGGATCGACAATCCCGACGGCGT
>JAZUJQ010000152.1:0-9015 GCA_045642845.1 Kiritimatiellia bacterium | reverse complement strand
GCGCGGCGTGGCCGTGACCGGCAACGTTTTCCGCAGATGCGGCAAAGATCCGGGCGTTCTGCCGGCGGGAGGCGCTTCATGCCAGGTGCATCTGGAAGAGTGCAACGGCATCACGATGACCGGCAACACGTTTCTGGCGGGGCGCGACGATAGAGGTCTGGGCGCGGTTACGCCCGAAGCCGGTTTCGTGTTGAAAAACCTGTCCCACTCGGTGATAAGCGGCAACGCGCTCTGCAACGGCTACACGAGGGTTCCGGCCGTTGACATGGGCGGACACGACGATCTGGTTTTCAAGGACAATCCCGGCTCTGTCGCCTGATCCGTGTTCCATGAACATTGCGCGGGTTTTCGAGTCCGTCCGATGTCGTTTCCCGTCGCCCGTCGGGAATCGGTTCCGGCTGAACGATGGCGCGGATCGCGGCGGCGTGGAGAATCGCGGCAATGCGTGCCTTTTCATGAAAGCCGGCATGGGTTCAGCCGTTTACGGAAACGGCTTCATTGTCAGTTCCGAAACCGGAATTTTCTTGCGTGACTGCAAGTGTTTCTGTATTTTTGAAACAGGTTTCTGCCATGCGTGTCGTGTGGCATGCACTTTGGCCCGGCAATCCGCAAATTCAGAGTCCGAAATGTCTCCGTCATGAGCCACGTCAAACGGCAATCCGGTCGCACCGGAAGAAAAAAGTCCGCAGCTCCGGTCCGCTCCTTCTTCTTTCTGGGAGGCGCGTTCATGTCCTCCGTGGTTCTGTTCTTCTGCCTGCTGATTCTGCCGGCCGTCCTCGATCTGCAATCGAACCCGGTCCGTGTCGATGGGTTGGTTTTATCGTCTTCCGTCCGGACGGGCCGCGGAACCAAAGGAGGCACGATCTACCGGCCCGACATCTCCTTTTCATATTCGTACGAAAACCAGATGTACGTCAGCCACCGCGTCGGTCTTCTCAACTACGGGTCCGGCGAGAGCCGACGCGCATATGATCTCGTTAAACGGTTTCCGAAAGGATCCTCAGCCGATGTCCTCGTGAACCCGGCCCGGCCCGGCAAGGGCTTCCTCGACACGGGAGAAAGTTTCTGGGAGACGTTCTGGATCCCGATCCTGTTCCTCTCAGTGTTTTTCCTGACCGGACTTGCGGTGACCGGAATGGGGATTGTGGGCGTTATCCGGGCCAAAAGAAGAACTGACGCGCCGGGAATGGCCGATGCGCCGATGCATTTCGCGGAGCAGCTTCCGGCGGGAGGCGCCAAACCGTTTCCACGCCGGCGCTTCAACGGCGAATTGATCGCCCCGGCGGTTGCGATAGCACCCATAACCCTCTTCGGGGTCCTGCTGTTCGCGGTGGGACGCGAGGAATTCGTCCGTACGCGCGGGCTTACGCCGCTCGCCATCTTTGCTGTCGTGACCGTCTTTTTCTTCATCATCATGATCGTGGCGATCGTCCGCCTCGTCGTCCGGGAACTCGGTTCACGGCATTTCAGCGTCTCGGGGCGGGCGGCTTTTTCCGACCGCGGCGGTCTGGCCGAACTTACGTATGCCAGCGAAGCGGATGGGGCCGTCGCTTCGGAAATCACCGTGCGCCTGATCGCCAGGCGCCAGATTGGGCGTCAGGAAGTCAGAAACAAACGGATATACCGGGATGAAAACGTCGTTGACAAAATCCTGACCCGGCATTCCAACTCGCCGGTCGCCGCACCCCGCACGCTTTCCATCGAGGCTCCCGATCCGGATTTGACCCCTGAGGGACATCCGCTTGAAGACAATCCGTCCATCGTCTCGATCGGCCCCGTCCGGTGGTTCCTCGTCATCGACGCCACGTTCCCCGACTCAAAGATCAAAACATCCGACGAATTCAGACTCGATTGACCATCGAAAACGAATTCACGGGCGAATCAAGTACGGAAATTTCAGGTCTGTCCCCGAATGGCGTGAATGTGCAACTCACCGAATTTCAAACAGTTGCTTTTTTGCGTCAGGACGCGTGGGACGATAAAGACGCGCAGAACGCACCGCACTTTTTCAGGTCTGACCCCAGTGATTTCACGCGGACTTCAGTTACGGTGAAATGAGCTTCTTAAAACGAGGGCCGAAAAGTATATCATATTCGATTGGTAAAAGTTTCTTTTTTCCTGGGAAATTTTCAAAATTTGGTTTGCTAGTTTTCTTTTCGTCGAAAGGAAAACAACAAACAATGAGAAAATCACGCATAATCGCTCCGGCAGGGCAACCCGGCATCTACCACGTTTTCAACCGCATCGCAAATCGCGCGATGCTTTTCGATGACGTTGAAAAAAGCCGGTTTTTGCGGCTTTTGAACGCCGTCGAAGCGTTTTCTGGAGTCGAAACGCTTACATTCTGCGTCATGACCGATCATTTTCATCTGCTCGTCATGGTCCCCGAACGGAAGCGTGTCGACGACGACGAACTGTTGCGTCGTTTGGCTTTCATTCATTCGCCGCGGACTGTTTCCATGCGAAAAAAGCGTTGGGAGCGAATGGAGAAAGCGGGATCCAAAGATGCCGCAGATGCGGAGCGCGACGCGTTCCGCGCGCGGATGTACGATCTTTCGGGATTCATGAAAACCTTGAAGGAGCTGTACACGGAGCAATACAACAAACGAACCGGACACGTCGGCACGCTGTGGACAGGTCGGTTCGGCAGCGTTTGCATCGCCCGCGACTACACCGCCTTGATGTGCGTCGCGTCGTACATCGACTTCAATCCAGTCAAGGCCCGTATGGCCGAAACTCCGTACGCATACCGTTGGAACGGCGTCGCTTCACGTCCCGACCGCATCGTGAAACTCGTTCGCATCGCCCGGGAGGATCCGTCGGGATGGGACGGACCTGAAAATCCGGAAGCGAGGCATTTGACGGACGCGGAATGTCTTGAAGTTTACGGAAATGCGTTGAGCGGACGGTTGCCGAAACCCGAAACGGCGCGGTCCGATGAACCGTCCGAAACGAAAGCGCCGGTTGAAGAAGAGTTGAAACGCAAAATAGCGGCCGGGAAACCGCTGACGTTCGGCGAAATGCTGCATTGCGACGTGGCGCTGTTCACTCGCTCGTCGGCGATTGGATCGTTTGCGTCGCTCGAAGCATACGTCTCACGCACCGGATGGCGTGACCGCCGCACGTTGTCGATGCACGTTTCCGGACTGGCACTCGCGACTCTGCATCCGCTGCGCGGCGCCATTTTCCGTGCCGCGTGAAATGCGATGCGCGTCTCAAACTACGAGGGACGGACCTGAAATTTGATGCGTTGAGGACGGCCCCGAATCATCTTGCGTGCGATGGATTCGAAACCTCACGGCCGGCGCGTTTTGTTCGCCCACTGCGACTGGCGGACGACGCCCATCAGGATTTTCACGTCCGGTTCGGTGAGCGCGCCGCGCGAGAAGATTCTCTCGAACCCCTCCATCATGTGGTCGGCCTTGAGTTCGTCCATGAACCCGATTTCAAGCAGATGCGATCGCCACAGATCCATCAGACGCTGACGCATGGCGGAAGATGCGAGCGGGGCTTTTTCGCGTCTGGGCACGAACCCCACGGATTCGCGGTAGATTTCATGGCAGAAAACGGCGACCGCCTGCGCCAGATTGAACGACGGTTGATCCGGGTGCGACGCGATGCACGCCACGTGCGTGCAGAGCAGAAGCTCGTCGTTGAACAGACCTTTGTCCTCGCGCCCGAACACGAGCGCCACGGGGCCTTGGGCCGCGAGTTCGAGCAGGTCGGGGCATATGTCCCTGGAATCGCGGCAATGGCTGCGGTAGAGCCCTCCGCGCCGCGTCGTGCCGACCACCGCCACGCAATCCGCCACCGCTTCCGCGAGCGTGCCGTGGATTTTCCGGTTCGCGAGAATTTCTTCCGCGTGCACGGCCATGGTTTCGGCGTTTTTCCACGTGATGTCGGGATCTGGCGACACCATGCGCAAGTCTCTGATGCCGCAATTGGCCATCGCCCGGCACGCGCTGCCGACGTTTCCGCCGTACAAAGTGCCGACGAGCACCACCTTGAAATTCTGCATGGGATTCATGCTCCGCGAGTCTAGCAAAATAATCCGCGCGCATTGAAACCTGAAAACGGGTAGAATGTGAACCCGATGAAGAGGTCAGTTTTGTTTTTTCTCGTTCCGTCGGCCGTTCTGTTCGCCGGGGAAGAGACCACACCGGCGCAGCGTTACAACGTCGCGCTCGATGCGTTGCGCGGCGGAGACTACGCCACGGCTGCGGGAATTTTCTCGGAAATTCAGGGCGCCGACGCCGCTCAAGGGCTTGGCGTGGCGCTTTTCAGGTCCGCCGAAGTTCCGGACGCCGAACCGGCGACGAACGCGCAAATGCGCGTGAAGTGCTCCAGGCGAAGATTGGAAACGCTCGAAAAAAGCGCCGATGCGTTCCGCGAGGCGCTCGAGCTCGCGTCCGACGACGCGGCGTGCGCCACGAATCTTGCGACGACCGTCGAGAAACTGGCTCTTGTCCGCGGAGAGCTCGCGGACGCCGAACTGGAGGAAAAGTACGGCGCATCCGACGGAATAGCCCTGCTCGGGAAACTGATCGACGCTCAGCGCGCGGCGTACGCCGCCGGAGCGGCCGCTTTTTCCGATGATTCTCCTTCGCGCATCCGGTCCCTCGAGAAGGCCGCGGAAAAACAACGGGCCGCGGCCGAAATCTGGAAGCCGGTTTCCGCCAGATTTTCCGCCGAGGCGCAGTCCGCGCCGCAGGAAAACAAGGACGCCCTCGAAAAATTCCTGCAGGACGTCGCGGAGGCGGCCGATTGCGCCGCCGGTGCGGCCGTTGCGTTGGATGACATGAATCCTGACGCGCTTGACGCGATGAAAAAAGCCGAACTTTCAGGGATTCGCACGATGTGCAGCGTCGCGCCGCCGCCGCAGTTGCTCGCCATGGCGCTTGCTTCGCAAAGCAATGCGCTCGCCCGCGCGGACAGGAACGACATGCTCCGGACCCCGACGCAGGAGCAAATGCTGGCGGCGGACGTATTCGCCGTCATGCGCGACCGTCTGCCCGATTGGCTCGCACTGAACGGGCAGGGGATCGACACCAATGAAACGGCGCGGCTGACGGAAGCCGTTTCTTCCGCGCACGCCGAGATCGCGAACGCGATGGACGGGTCCGCTCCGGTGCTGCCGGAAAGCGTTGTCGCGCAGGCTCAAACCGCATTCAGCGACATGTCGGAATTGCTTTCGCTTCTCAATCCTCCGCAGCAGAATCAGCAGGATCAACAGAACCGGCAGAGTCAACAGGATCAACAACAGAGTCAGCGGAATCAGAGCGATCAGGACGATAAAAAGTCCGATGCCGACAACGAAAATCAATCTCGGGACGATGACTCCCAAAACGGGGAACAACCTGAAAATCAGGACGAAAAGTCCGATGATGCGAAAGACGAAGCCGCCGAGCCCGATGAAAAAGATCCCGAGCGCGAAGACGCCGAGAAAATCATGCAGGCGGTGCTGCAGCAGGAAAAGGACCGTGCGGCCGAGAAACGCCGCCGCGAGCGGTCCATGCCCGCCAAGGTCGGCGAGCGCGACTGGTGATCAGCGTCCCGAGAAGTCGAAGACTTCTTCGCCGGGTTTGATGTAACCCTGCAGACGCGCGATGTACTCGCCGTATTCGCTCACGTTTTGCAGGTCGCTCTGTTTGCGGCTGAGTTCGTCGACCTCTCTCTGCATGTTCTCGTTGGCGGCGTGCAATTCGTCGTACTGCGCCTTCAGTTCCATCTTTTTCGCCCGGTTCGGTCCGATGACCTTCACGTACCAAACGGCGCAAAAGACCAGAAGACAGCCGTATACCGTGTATGTGAGAATCGCCTTGATCTTTGACATGACAGAGAATAAAAATGGTGGTGGGTCAACGATTCGAACGTTGGAAGGCAATGCCAGCAGATTTACAGTCTGCCCCCGTTGACCACTTGGGTAACCCACCACAAATGAACGGAACGGGGGCGGATGCTAGCAAACGCGTCATTGCAAGTCAAGACCGGATTTATCCCGGAAAAATCGGGAAAATTATACGCAAAATTTCATAACTTGTTGTATTTCAGACACTTGCGATATGGCCAGGCGGATTGGAACTTCCATTGAACTTTTTCACGGAGAGTTTTTTTCTGAAATGTTTGCCAGTCTTTTACAGAGAAAATTTTCAGGTCTGTCCCCTGCGTTTTTATGAGATTTTCAGGTCTGTCCCCGAAGATTTCTGTCCCCGAAGATTTCATTGCATTTAAGTTTCCGGTCGGGACGGACAGAAAAAATAGAGTCAAAGGATGTCAAATCAGGCGTTTTCTGAAACCTCATGTCGGGTGCCTTTCGGCGTTTCACGGATTATCCGAAGAACCTCAACGCTACTTCCAACGATTTGCTACTTCCCGGATGCCTCAGTTGCGTACGTCCCCGGGGGTTGCCTTTGACACCGCAGAATCTCGCACAACAAAAACAGAAAGTCAAGCGTTATGAAAGCACAAAATCAAAGTCAAAACATTCTAGACACCGAAACACGCACCGCACGTTTTTTCGACGGCTGTTTGCCGGCCATTCTCATCGTCGTTGCGATCGTCGCCACGGTCGCCGCAATCACCGGCTGCACCACCGACGCCGGCACGGGCGATGCAATTGTCAGGATCCCGGCCGCCGTCGTCGATGCGGTCACGGACGCCGCGCAACGAGCCGCCGAAGCAATCCAGCAAACTCAGACTGCCGCCGAGCCGGGCGAGGCTGTGATCGACACCCCTGCGGCGTCAGAGCCAGCGCCGGGGACAACCGCACCGCCGACCGACGATGCTGATGAGGTGCCGTTCGCCGACCTCAAATGGACCTGCGGCGGGTTTAACGGCGGCTCGGCCAAAGAGTGTCCCGCGGTTCAGATCGGCTCGCTTAAGGTCTCGTCCAGCGGTATGAGTTATAAATACACCACAGCCAGTCTGTCAGTCTGGGGGCTCGCCAAAGACGATGCCGGAGCGCTGGCGTGCCTGTTCGTCCGCCGGAACGGCGCCTGGACAGGCGGCAAGTTCGACTGGATCAGTTCTTCTAGACTTAGCAGGGATTTCAAAAATATCAGCGGCGGATATAACGGCTGGCCGACCGATGCGATCGGAACAGCGGACGCCTATGCGTTCGTCATCGTCTCCGAAAACGGAAAAAAGCGGACTAACGTCATTGCCTGTTCAAGGTAATTGCACAGCCGTTGCAAAGTTTGAAAAAACGCCCTGCAAGGTCATTGCGGGGCGTTTGATTTTTTCTTGTTTTTACCATTTCAGGCGCAAATCTTTCCTAAGATCGTTGCGCTGATACAGACATGACGTGCTTCACGCGCTGATCGTTCCATGCTATCATCCGCCGCCATGCAAAAACTGAGATTCGGCCGTTACGATTACGCGGCCTTCATGACTTTCGCCGCATACGCCGCTTCGTCGCTCGCCGTGCCTGTCGTGCTCGTGGACATGGCGAGTGACCTGCACTTCCCGCTTGCGGAAGGTGGGATGCACATCGGCGGCGTGATGCAGATGATCCGAAGCGTCGCGATGTGTTTCTCGATGGCGTACGCCGGATTCGCCGCCGCGAAACGGGGCAACCGCGTCACGATCGGCGTCGCGCTCTGCGCCATGGGCCTCGGCGTCATGCTGTGCTCGCTCGCCCCGACCTACATGTTCGTCATGCCGATGCTGCTCGTGGCGGGCGTCGGCGAGGGCGTCATCGAAGGACTCGGCACTCCATTCGTGCAGGACATGCACGGGAGCGATCCGGGACGCTACGTGAACTTCACCCACGGATTCTGGTCGCTCGGCACATTCGGCACCGCGATCGTTTCGGGCGCGATGCTCGTCTGCGGCGTGTCCTGGCGCATCGTTCTGGCGGTCGTCGCGCTCGTTTCGCTTCCGCCGATTCTTTTGATCCTCATGCCGTCGAAGACCGCGCGCTATCCGGAAAAAGCCGTGGGCAAATCGACCCGGGAAGTTCTGCGCGATGCCGTGAACATCGCGAAAGTCCCGCGTTTCTGGCTCTATTTCGCGGCAATGCTCTTCGCAGGCGGCGGCGAGTACTGTCTGACCTTCTGGTCCGCGAGCTTTCTTCAGCTGAACTTCGCGACAAGCGCGCTCGTCGGCGCGCTCGGCGTGGCCGCGTTCTCCGCCGGCATGTTTCTGGGGCGCACGTCGTTCGGCGCGTTGGTCCCGCAGCGGCGTCTGAAGACGCTCATCGTCGCGGCCGGTGTCTTCGCCGTGGCCGTTTCGGCGCTGATTCCGCCGTTCGCCGCGCACATCGGAACGTTTCCGGAATGGTCGGTGCTGCCGACGACCTTCCTGCTGCTCTTCCTGAGCGGACTCGGGACCGCGCCGTTCTGGCCGAGCATCCAAAGCCTGTGCGTCGACAGGCTGCCCGGACTCGATTCGACGATGGCGTTCATCATCCTCTCCTGCGCCGGAGTCCCCGGATGCGGAATCTTCACATGGGTGATGGGCGTCGTCGGCGACATGGTCGGTCTCGCCCGATCGTTTTACCTCGTCCCGGCGTGCTACGTCGTCATGGTTCTTCTGGTTCTTTTGGCCGATGCCGGCCGCAGGAGGAATCCCGCATAGGCGAAAGCTCCGCAGACGCCGGGACGGGTGGAATGCGCAGGACGGACGCATTTTCAGGTCTGACGCATTTTCAGGTCTGTCCCCGACGCATTTTCAGGTCTGTCCCCGGACGAGTTCGGGATTCCGGCAAGGCGACCTTCCGTGGTTTTCCATTGATTTCAAGCCCGTTTTTTGGGAGAATTGCGGGCATTGGAAAATCAACAACCGAAGATATGAAAAAGAAAATTCTCGTGACCGGAGGCACCGGTTTCACCGGCAGCCATTTGGTGAAGCATGTTCTTCGCGAAGGCAACGAATGCGTGGTGCTGGACAACATGAGTTCCGGCAGCACGATGCTTGACGAAATCAAGGAACTCGGAGCCGAAGTCATCATCGGCGACGTGACGAACGCGGACGATCTGCGCCGGGCCGTCAAGGGTTGCGACGCCGTCTACCATC
>JAZUJQ010000151.1:0-2504 GCA_045642845.1 Kiritimatiellia bacterium | reverse complement strand
CCTGCGCGGCATCGCCGAGAACGGAAACCGTGACGACGGCGGCGTGCAGGTCGGGCGAGACTTTCGCGGAGACGAACGAGAGCCGGGCGGTCTGCACGTTTTCGCCGAGGGCGATGCGGTACAGACCCGTTCCCAGTTCGCGCAGGACGCGCTGATTGACCCGTTCGAGACGATCGACCTTCATGGGCGGTTAGAGCGTCTTGGGCAATTCCTCGAAGGCGAAGCACTCGAGCACGTCGCCCTCCTCGAAATCGCGGAACCCTTCGAGCATGATGCCGCATTCCTGGGCCTGCTTGACCTCTTTGACCGTATCCTTGAAGTGGCGGATCGTTTCGATGTCGCCGGAATGGACGACCTGACCGCCGCGGATGACGCGGATCTTGCCGGCCGTCGTGATGTTTCCGTCGTTGACGATCGAACCGGCGACGACTCCGTCGCGACCGAGGTCGAAGATCTGTTTGACGATCGCGTGGCCGCGGACGACTTCCTTGAGTTCGACGGGGAGCAGCGCGAGCATTTCCTGCTTCACGAAATCGAGCAGCTCGTAGATGATGCGGAACGTCTTGATGCGCACGCCGTCGTGGCGGGCGAGCGCGTTCACGCCGCTTTCGGGCGAAACGCCGAAACCGATGATGATCGCCTTGCCGTTGCCGGCGCGCTCGACGTCGTTGACCGCGATGGCGCCCGTGCCGCTCTGAATGATGTTGCAGGAAACCTTGTCGGACTTGATGTCGTGAATAGAATCGACGATCGCCTCCACCGAGCCCTGGACGTCAGCGCGCAGAATGAGGTTGAGAGTGAGCTTGTCGGCTTCGCGGAACTGACGGAAAATCTCGTCCGCGCTGCGGGCCTGGGTGGCGCCGCCCAGCATCTCCTCCTTGCGGCGGAGCGCGGTTTTCTCCGCGAGTTCGCGGGCGCGCTTTTCGTTCTTCATCACGCGGAACTCGGAACCGGCCTCGGGCACGCCCGAAAGACCCATGACCGAAACCGCCTGGGACGGTCCGGCCGAACGAAGACGGCGGCCGGTGGAATCGGTGAGCGCACGGACCTTGCCGTAGAATTCGCCGCAAAGCACGACGTCGCCGACGTTGAGGGTGCCGCCGGTGACGAGCACATTGACGACCGGACCCGAACCCGGAGCCATGGCGGCTTCGATGACTGAACCGTCGGCGCGGCGGTCCGGGTTGGCGGAAAGTTCAAGGACGTCGGCCTGCAGAAGAATCATGTCGAGCAGGTTGCCGACGCCGTCGCCGGTGACGCCGCTCACCTGGCAGACCACCGTCGAACCGCCCCAGTCTTCCGGCGTGAGGGATTCGGCCTGCAGCTGCTGCATGACGCGCATCGGGTTGGCCGTCGGTTTGTCGCACTTCGTGATCGCGACCATGATCGTGACGTCCGCGTCGCGCGCGGCCTTGATCGCCCCCTTGGTCTGAGGCATGATGCCGTCGTCCGCCGCGATGATGATCACTGCGACGCCCGTGAGAGAAGCTCCGCGCGCGCGCATCGACGAAAACGCCGCGTGACCGGGCGTGTCGAGGAACGTGATCCTGCGGCCCGAAACTTCGACCGTGTAGGCGCTGATCGCCTGCGTGATTCCGCCCGCTTCACCCGCGGCGACGTGCGCCTTGCGGATGTAGTCCATGAGCGTGGTTTTGCCGTGGTCGACGTGACCGAGGAAGGTCACGACAGGCGGACGCGGCAGAAGCTGATCGGGACGATCTTCCGGAATGTCGTCGTCCTCCGCGGGGTTCTTGAAGACCGGCTTGGCGTCCGCGTTGCGGCGCTTTTCACGTTCGACGGTGTACCCGTGCGCGAGCGCGACCTTTTCGGCCTTGTCCTGATCCACGGTCTGATTGATGGACGCCAGCACGCCCATCTTCAGAAGTTCGGTGATGAGAATGTTGGGCTTGATGGAAAGCTTTTCGGCCAGATCCTTGACAACGATGTCGCCGCGCAGGGTTATGACCTTCATCGAATCGGCGACGGCGGCCTCCTTGGCGCGCTCGGCGCTGCGGCGCTTGTCGCGCTGATCGCGCTGTTCGCGCTTCTTCTCGCGGGCGATGTCGCGCGTTTCCTCGCTGTCATTGCGGATTTTCACCGAAATCTGCGAAACGCCGCCGGCGTTCTGCAGTCCGCCCGGCCTGGCCGAAGCGTCGCGGCCGTCCGCCGGATGGACGTTCTGAGGTCTGATCGGTTTGATCGGCCTGGTGAAAACGATTTCGGGACGCGGCGCGGAGTGACGACGCACGGGAAGAGGGCTGATGCCGCCGATGGCGCGGTCCGCCGCGCGCGGCAGATTCGGATCGACGGTGAACACGGGTTCCGCCGGAGCGGCGGGCTCGGTTTTCTCTTCCGGCTTCGCCTCGGATTTGACCTCGGAGACTTCCGCGATTTTTCCGACGGGATTTTCGACGGGCTTCTCCGCCGTTTTTTTGACTTTCTCCACGATCGGTTCTTCGGGGACGGAAAGATCCGGCGGCGGAAGACCGAGGAACATCGCGGCG
>JAZUJQ010000150.1:0-11660 GCA_045642845.1 Kiritimatiellia bacterium | reverse complement strand
ACCGTTTCCGCCGCGGGTGCGCCGGTGCGGAGACTGTCCCCGCATTTTGCAGACTTCATTTTCGGTTTTGATATAATTCCGAGCATGCGGAAGATTGGATTGATCGTCACATCCAAAAAGACAAAAATGACATACAAACGGACTTCTGTTCCTGGCGCGGAGGAATTGTGCGGCGCTTCCGACCGAATGGTGGAGCCAACTGCATGGTCGTACGGTGGCCTTTTGGCGAAGAGTCCGCCGGATGAATTCGACGTCGTTGTCGCGGGTGGAAGCTGTACAGGCGTCTTTGCGGCGTTGAAGGCGGCCGAGGCTGGACTGAGGGTCGCGCTGATCGAGATGGCCGGCGGCTTCGGAGGCACGGCGACGCAAGGACTTGTGCCGGTGTGGCATTCCCTCTATTCGACGGACGGCAAGCGGAAAATCATCGGAGGGCTTACTGATGCGGTCGAGACGGAACTTCTTCGTCGCGGCGAAGCGCGTATGGAACGTCCGGACGATCCTGCGGTCGGTGCATATCTCAATGTGGCTGGACTTCAGTTGTTACTGGATGAGTTTGTGATGATGTCCGGACGGATCGTGCCGTTTCTGCATACGCGCCTTGCCGCGGCGGAATGCGACCGACGCGGACATGTCAGTGCCGTGATCGTCGCCGACAAGGCGGGCCTGCGGCGCTTGCGCGGCAAGTTCTTCATTGATGCGACGGGGGACGCCGACCTCTGCCGGTATGCGGGGCTCGGAACATGGAAACCTCCGAAAGATCAAATGCAGGCGCATACGGTTTGCGCGATTCTGTCGGGAGTCGGAGACATCAGGCGCAAACACCCGACCTTCCGTCTGGGCGAGGTCTTCAGGCCGAAGTACGGCGCGATGCTCGATCATGTCTTCGGTTGGGATGCGCCGGTCATCGGTTCCGACGGGCTGACTTTTCTTGCATACACGCGCGTGTCGTCCTGCGATCCGTCGCTGCCGGACGACCTTACGCGCGCCGAACTCGAGGGCCGGGCGCAGCTTCGGCGGATCGTCGATGCCGTCAACCGCGCGTTTCCTTTGTCCGACGGCAAAGGGCTCTCGGTTGTGACGGTGGCGCCGCACGTCGGCGTGCGCGAGTCGTGTCACATCGACGGTCTTTACCGCCTTACGTCGGAAGATCTCCTGTACGGACGCCGGTTCGACGACGTGATAGCCAGAGGGTCGTACAGAGTCGACATCCACGAAGGACCGGGCATCGTTTTCCGTTATCTCGACGGTCGCGAGGAGCGCCAGATCGTAAAAGCCGACGGAACCGCGGAGTGGAGGTCCGGCCGGTGGCGCGAGGCGTCGTCCGACCTGCCGACGTGGTACGAGATCCCGTATCGCTCGATAGTCCCGAACGGGGCTGAAAACGTGCTTGCTCCGGGACGGGCGCTCGACTGCGCGCGCGACGCGTACGGCGCAAGCCGCGTGATGGTCAATTGCAACCAGATGGGCGAGGCGGCCGGTCGTGCGGCGGTGAATGCGTTGAAAAAAGGCGTCCCGGCACCGGACGCTTACGTCGCCTGTTGATGTCCGGTGTGCGCGGCCCGTCAATCGACGGATTTCGTTTCATACTTGACAATTCGCCGTCCCGAGACAAAAATCACCCGTGAATACAGGATGTTTTCCTTATGAAACAAATAGGACTGATCGGTCTTGGCGGCATTGCGAACGGCGTGCATATTCCGGGCGTTCGCAGAAGCAAGGACATGAAAATCGTCGCAATCTGCGACATCAAGCCGGATCTGCTTGAAAAAATCGGAACCGCATTGGATGTTCCTCCGGAGCGGCGTTATTCCGATTATCGTGATTTGATCGATTGTCCGGATGTTGAAATAGTCGACATCGCCACGCCCAACCGTGTCCACGCGGAGATTTCGATCGCCGCGCTTCATGCGGGAAAGAGAATCATCTGCGAAAAACCTCTGGCGATGGATGCCGCCGAGGCCGAGCGCGTCGCCGCGGCGGCGGACGCTGCGGGAACGCCCGGATCCGTTTGCTTTTCCTACCGCTTCCGCGGTGCGGCCCGTTTCGCACGGGACATCGTGCTTCGCGGAGACATAGGAAAAGTCCATCATGTTTCCATTCAATATCTGCAGGGGTGGGGTCTGGCTTCGGCGGGATGTCCCCGCGTTTGGCGTTTCGTGAAGTCCGAGACGGGTTCTGGCGCCTTGGGGGACCTTGGCTCACATGCGGTGGACCTCGTGTCTTTCGTCACGGGTCTGTCCTGCCGTCGCGTGGTCGCGCACTGCGGAACCGAAGTGAAGGAGCGGCGCCTTCCGGGCGATTCTTCATGTTCCGGCCCGGTCGATGTGGACGACTACGCGAATTTCATGGCGGTTCTCGATTCGGGGGCTTCCGCCTGTTTTCAGATCACGCGATTGGCGTTCGGCCGCGGCAACTACCAGCGGATGGAGGTGTACGGAGAAAAGGGGTCTCTCGTCTACGTGCTGGACGAAAACGGTTCCGGTGCCGACACTCTTGACATTTGCACCGGTGAAGCCATGCGTCGGGGAGGATCCTATTCCCGACTTTCGATTCCCGAACGCTACCGGGCGGATCAGATGCAGAGCATTTCTGACGCCATCGACGGTAAAACCGAAAGCCTCGTCGCCACGGTTCGCGACGGAGCGGACAACATGCACGTCATGGACGCCGTTCTTCGATCCGTTGAAACCGGCCGTTGGGAAGACGTTGTCTGAGTTTGCAAAATGCCGCGGGGCCGGCGTAGTCGCTTGGCTCCAGGCATTTGCGGATCATCTGCTCTTTTTGAGCGTCCACTTCCAGACGCAGGCGGTGCCGTCGGAAATTTTTCCGTTCCATTGAAGTCCGCCGACCGGGCAGATTTGAAGCGACGAGGATGGATTGTTCCATTGGCGCCGGTCGTAGAACGACGCCACCTGAGCGCCGTCAAGTTCAAGCGTCCATTCGCCGTTGTCGAGCGTTTTGAAATTTCCGAGTTTGCAAGTGTCCGGATCGAATTCTTTCGGATAGTCGATGATTTTCTTTTCCCCCTTTGCGTCCGTCACCGTCAGCGGATCGGCGTTGTAGAACGAAATCGGCGCGTAAATCGTGTTCATCGCGTTCGCGCCTTTCCAAGCGACGCCGGCTTTGATCTGAATCATGCCTTCGAAAGCGATCGAGTCCCGTGTGAATGTGTATTTCGTGCGGTAGGCGTAGTCGTCGCTGGCGGTGCCGAGCGGACAATCTACCGTGCATTCGATCGAATCCGGGGTGTGTTTGTAGACCGGTTTGACCGTGTGCGTTTTGTTCGTGAGCGACTTGCTGTTTTCGTAATTGATTCCCTCGAGCACCGTCTTGCCGGCATAGCGCGGCGGGCGGGGCGAGCCGTCGGGCTTGAACTCGACGCACCAGCCGTCGGACTCGAAGACGCATTCGCGCGGCTCGGTTTTCGGCGTCGCGAATCTGACCGCCTTGTCGACGTTTTTGTCGTCGCAGATCGTGAGGAGAAACGCTTTCGGCTGCCACGGCTGGACCCACTCCCATGCGTAGATGAGGCGGTTGCGTCCCTTTTTCACCGGAATGCGGAACTCGCCGCCTTTGACGTCGTGGAGTTCGCCGTTGAGGTAGAACTTCGTTTTTTCCCACTTGGCTCGATTGATCAGCATGTCCTTTTCGCCGTTCTCGTCGCAGATGAAATCCACCGCCGCGAGAAAGAGCGGGCGATCCTTCGGCGTGGCGCGTCCGAGCGCTTCCTTGAAGTCCGCCGGTACGTTTGCATCCCAGGGTATGTACGCCGCCGCGGAGAATCCGCAGCGAGTTTTGTCGGCCATCGAACGCCAGCACCGGTCGATCGTGTCGCCGAGATTCGGGAGCGTCGCCTCGGGAACGGATAGCGCGAGCCATTTCGCTTCGTCGTAATTTTCGCCGTCCATCGGTCCCAGCACGAGGGTGCAGTCGCGCGGCGTGCCGCCGACTTTGCCCTTCGGGCCTTCGACGGTCGCCGTGGCGTACAGTCTGGCGCGCCTGCCGGCCCGGATGAAGTCGACGGCGACGACGTAGAGGTGTTCTCCTTCCTGATAATCGTCGCCGGTGTTTTTCACGCCGAGTCCGACCGTCGCCTTCGCTTCTTTCGCGAGAATGCGTCCGTCGGACCACATCGGGGCCGGGTTCACGACGACCTGCACGATCTTGGCGTCGCCCGTGAACGTGTACGAAAGCACGCCTTTGGTTTCGTCGACCGCGACCGCAAGTTTGCAGTCCGGAAACTTCGCGCTGGCGCCGCCTTCCATCGCATCGATGGTCTGCGGCAATGACGGCCGCGCGTCGGCATCCACGGTGACCTTCACGGGTTTGACGTCGCCGAAAACGTACGTGAGCGGCTGGATTTCGCCGAGATACGCGGGGTCGTGGCGAAGCACCTTGAACATCGCCCTGCAACCTTTCACGCCGACTTTTTTAGTCTTCGAATGGTAAAACTCGTAGCGGTACGCACCGTAATGCGCATCGTCCGTCACCCAAAATTCCGGATGTTCGGCGATGGTTTTCGCGAGCCACGCCTCCTGTTTCAGCAGACCCTCCGGTTTGCACCATGAATGGATGCCGAAAGTGATCTTCGGATAGTCCGGATTTTTCTCCACGGCCTCGATGCTTTTTCGGAGACCGTCCCAGTAGCGGTTTTCGTCCGGTTCCGAATCATTCGCGTTGAACGTGTTGCCCGGCATCCACTCGTCCGGCGACGTCCGCGTTTCCGCGAGCGGCCAGTCGGACGAGACGAAAACGCCGGCATTCACGAGAATCCGCGCGAGTTTCGCCGCGCGTCCCGGCTCGAGCTGGCACGCCCAGCTGTACGGAATCACGAACGAAGTGTTCGGTGTTTCACAGCCCGTTTCGACGAGAATTTTTTCCAGCATGATCTCGCGGAACATCAGATTCACGCCGGATTCCATCAGAAACGGGTGATTCACGGAGTGATTGCCGAAGCGGCCCCCGTTCTCCTTGATCTTCGGCGCCGAATCCTTGAAGAAGCTTTTGCCGCCGTTGAGGAAGAACATTGGCTGCATGCCGACGCGCTTGAACATTTCCGAGCGCTCGACGTGCGCCGGCGTCGAATCGTCCCACCGCGAAGTGAACGCCAGCTTCTTGCCGTCGGGCAGCGGGGCTATCGCGATTTCCGCCTTTTGCGCTTCGGCGGCGGATGCGAATTCCGCCGTCACGGTTTCGATGTACGTCGGGAGTTCGAGCGGGTCGCCCGCGGCGGAAGCGACCGTCGCCGCCGTTGCGAGAAACAGAAGAATGTTTTTCATTGCCGATGGTCCTTTCGTTTCCGACGTCCGCCGATTCTACCCGAAATTTGCCGCGCCGTCTTTTCATTGGTAGAATACCGTGGTATGAAGGAACCAATTTTGCTGACGAGTCCGTCGAATCCGCGAATCAAGGAGATCGCAAAACTCCGCCAGCGTTCGCATCGCGATCGCGCCGGTGCGCTGCTTGTCGAAGGGTATCGCGAAATCAAGCGCGCGGTGGACAACGCGTACAAACCGCACACCGTTGTTTCATGTCCGGATTTGTTCCTCGGGAAGCACGAGCCGGCGCTCATCGCGCGCTGCGTCGAAGCCGGTGCGCTGCATCTGCAGGTTGCGCCGACCGTCTTCGAAAAAATTTCAGCGCGCGACCGGCCCGACGGGTTGCTCGCGGTGGGGCCGCAGCTGCACAAGACGCTTTCCGAGCTCGAGCTTCCGCCCAATCCGCTCGTTCTCGTGGCGGAGTCCATCGAGAAACCGGGAAATCTGGGAACGATCATGCGTTCCGCGGACGCCGCCGGCGCGGCCGCCGTCATAGTGTGCGACCGTTGCACGGACATCCAGAATCCGAACGTCGTGCGATCGTCAGTCGGCACGATCTTTTCGCTTCCGGTCGTGGAAACGACCACGGCCGAATGCATTCCGTGGCTGCAGGAACGGGGTTTCACGATTCTCGCGTCGACTCCGCACGCCGATGATTTCCACACTGATTGCGACCTGACGGGGCCCACGGCGATCGTCGTCGGCGCGGGACAGGTCGGCCTCACGGACGCATGGCTGAAAAGTCCGGCGTGCCGCCGCGTGCGCATCCCGATGCTGGGGCAGTGCGATTCGCTCAACGTCGCCGCGGCCACGACCATTCTGCTTTACGAAGCGGTGCGCCAGCGCGTCGCGCTCGACCGTTCCATCGTGCCGCCTCCGGCGCAGCACGAACACGGCGGCGACGATCCCCACGCCGACGGCGTGCACTCGATCGATTTCGGAGAATGAATCCGCGCGTCCCCCGCGCGACAACGAGGAAACAAACCATGGCATACCGGTTGAAAATCAAAAACGCCGACGGCTCGCTGCGCGAGTTCGACGTCCCCGAGACGGGGTTGTCCATCGGACGTTCCGACCAGAACGATCTCGTTCTTCCGGACGGATTGCTCTCCCGACGCCACTGCAAGCTTTACTTTTCCGACGGCGCGCTGTTCGTGTCCGATCTTGCGACCGTGAACGGCACGATCGTGAACGGCAGGACGATTTCAGACGACGTGAAGCTTTCCGCCGGCGACGTTCTTCAACTGGGCGACACGTTCATCGACATCGTCACCGCGTCCGGCGCCGCCGGAGCCGCGGCGCCGGCTCCGGTTTTGAAACCGGACTCCGAACGCGCCCGGACAGCCGGACCGGCGATCGCTGATCTCGGTCTTTCCGGAGAAAAGGACACGGTCAAGCCCTCGCGCAAACTGCTCGGCGGCGTCATCGCCGGAGCCGTTTCGCTGGTGCTCGTGGCGTTCGTGATCAAGGTGCTTCTCACGCCTTCCGTTCCGGTCGCCGAGACCGCGCCGGAGAAACCCGTCGCTCCGCTTTCGTTTTCCTACGAGAAGACCGAGGGTTCGGCCGAGTCCGTTTTCCGTTACGAAATGGAACTTGACGAAGCCGGCGTGCTCACCGTCAGGATCGACGACCTCGCCGAGGACCGGCACGTGAGCAAATCGACGGATACCGCGATTTCCTCGGCGGACCGCAACGAGCTCGCGCGCAAGTTCGAGCGCGCGGGTCTGTTTTCGATGGATGCGGTGAACGAAGGGATTCCGCGCCAGAACCAGTGGTCTTCGCGCCGCATTTCCGCCGTGGTGGCGGGCCGCGCGGTAACGGTTTCGGTGCGCAACCGTCTGCCGGTCGACGGCTTCGCCGAACTTTGCGAAGCGCTCGAAACGTACGGCCGCAACGAGTTCGGCCTCTGGGCCTTCGCGCTTTCGCGTTCGGCGTTGCTCGACATGGCGGACGAAGCGATCGAAAAGGCCGACCGCCTGTACGCCGAAAAGGACGTTCAGGACGACAACCTCTTCGGCGCGTACCGCTCGTATTCGTCGGCCGTGGCGTATCTCGAGTCGCTCGAACCAAAGCCGGAGATTTTCGACATCGCGGTCGAGGGACGCGACAAGACGGCGGAAGAACTCGACAAACTGGTTTCGGATTGCAACTGGCGCGCCGATCACGCCATCAACACGAAGGATTGGCTGGCCGCCGAAAGCGCGCTGCAGCAGCTGCTGCGTTACGTTCCGGATCGCACGGATCCGCGCTACCAGGCCGCCGAAAAACGGCTGCTCGATGTTTCGCGCCGGCTGAAAACGAAGTGATCGACGGGGGTGAACGACATGAACAAAAATGTTTCAGCGATTTTGATCTGCCCGCTTCTCGCGCTCGCGGCCGTTTCCGCCGCAGCCGGAGAAAAAACGCCGCAGCCGGTTGCGACGCCCGTGAACGTTTCGTCCCGGCCCGCCGGCGCCGAGCTCTCGATCGACGGTGAAAAACAGGGGCTCACGCCGGTCACGGTGATGCTCGTTCCGGGGATGCACGTCGCGCGTCTCGCGCTCCCGGATCAAAGCGCCACGTTTTTCTCGTTCGAAACGAACGGCGGCACGGCCGACGTTTCATTTCCGCTTCCGGCTCCGGCCGTGACCGTGCTCGCCGTTTCCGATCCCGAGGGCGCCACGGTCACGCGCGACGGCTCCGTCGTCGGCGTCACCCCCGTGCTGCTGCCGGAAGTCCCGGCCGGGCGTCACGAATTCACGTTTTCGCTCAACGGTTACAGAGCGCACCGCACGGAAATCGATCTCGAAGCCCCCGCTCCGGTCAGGATTTCCGCCAACCTCGTGTCGTCATCGGCGGTTCTGCACGTCACGACTGTGCCGGACGGCGCCGAGGTCACGGTCAACGGCGTGCCGCGGGGCGCGTCGCCGGTCGACGTCACCGGCGTTCCCGAAGGCGAGTCTTCGATCGAAATTTCGATGAAGGGCTACAAGTCCTACAAGAGCCAGATGCGTCTTGCCGCCGGAGACGAGCAGACCGTGCACGCGCCGCTCGAGCCGCTTCCGTCCACGCTTTCGATCGTGACCGTTCCGTCGGGCGCGAAGATTTACGTCGACGACGAACTCAAGGGCGTTTCTCCGCTCACCCTCAAGGACATCCCGGCCGCGACATACCGCGTCCGCACTGACCTCGCCGGGTTCGATCCCGCGGCGCGTTCTGTCGAGCTGCCGCTCGATTCCGAGAAAACGGAGGAATTCCGTCTCGTGCCGAACGTCGGCGTGATCCGGCTCTCCACGTCGCCTGCCGGCGTCACGGTTTTCGTCGACGGCAAAAAGATCGGCGTCACGGCCGCCAAGACCGAGTCCGACGACATTTCCGAAACGTTCGAAATTCCCGGGATAAGCGCCGGCGCGCGCACTCTGAAATTCGAGCGCCCCGGCTACGCGGAAAGTTCGCGGACGGTGACCGTGGTCCGCGATCAGACCGTCAGCGTGGAAACCGTCAAACTCGAGCGCAGGTTCATTCCGGACATCGAAGTGACGACCGCATCCGGCACCGTGCGCGGCGTTTTCATCGAAAAAACCGAAGAGTTCTACCGGGTCGAAACCGCGCCCGGGCTCATCAGGTCTTTCCCGATGAGCGACATCACGCGCGTTTCCCTTCTCAACGACATGTGAGTTTCAATCCCGCAGTAAGGTTCAAACCATGAAAACGACGATTCTTCTTTCTTTGCTTTCCGCCTGCGTTTTCGCGGCCGGTCCGCGCGTTTCCATCCTCGGCGACAGCTACTCGACGTTCGAGGGCTCGATCCCGGCGGGCAACGCCATCTGGTACACGAAAAATCCGCCCAAGAACGGCATCGACAGTCCCGACAAAACCTGGTGGGGCCTGACGATCAAGGCGCTCGGCGGCACGCTCGAAAAGGACGAGGCGTGGTCGGGTTCGACCGTCTGCAACATCGGTTACGGCGGCGCCGATTCGACCGCGTCGTCGTTCGTGACCCGGTTGGACCGTCTCGGCGATCCCGACGTGATTCTGATCTGCGGCGCCACGAACGACAGCTGGGCGAATTCGCCGATCGGTGAATACAAGTACTCCGACTGGACGACCGCCGATCTCAATTCGTTCCGTCCGGCGCTCGCCAGACTTTTCGCCGGCATCAGGGAAAAATACCCGTCGGCGCTCGCGGTGTTCCTGCTCAACGACTGCCTCAAGGCCGAAATCAACGATTCCGTGCACCGCATCTGCGAACATTACGCCGTGCCGTGCGTCGATCTCCGGAACATCACCAAGGGCGCGGGGCATCCGGACGTCGGCGGAATGCAGACGATCGCCGACCAGACCGTCGCCGCCGTGAAGCCGCTGCTCGAAGCGCGCAAGGACAAAAATCCCGCGACCGAGGCGCAGCTGCGCAGCATCGACGCGTGCCTTTCCAAAACCGGCGTGTTTTTCCTTGCGACGGTCGACGGCGACCAGCCCAAGCTCCGTCCTCTCGGCTTGCATCACCTCGTCGACGGCAAACTGCTCTTCGGCGTCGGCGAGTTCAAAAACGTTTACAAACAGCTCGCCGCGAATCCCAAGACGGAAATCGTCGCGCTCGAACAGTCCAGCGGCCGCTGGCTCAGGTACACCGGACGCGCCGTGTTCGAAAGCGAAGCCGACCGCGCGCGTTACGAGGAGATTTTTCTCGACGCCGCGCCGAATCTGCGCAACGTCTACGACAAAACCCCCGGCAAAAAGATGATGATTTTCCATTTGCAGGACGCCACCGCGGAACTCATTTCCACGATGCCTCCCGGACGGAAGATCTTCTGATACAGAGTGCTTTCCGAGTCCGAATTCTCCACGCTGCCGCCGGAGGCGCTGCAACTCGTCGTCCAGGTCCTGACGGGCTCGGGCGACGGGCGTTTCATGGCTCTGGCCCGCCGGCTCGAAGGCGGTTCGTCGCTCGTGCTCGAATCCGAGACCGCCGCGGGCGAGGGGACGCTGTTCCTCGCGCTGCCGCAGTTCCGCGCGGTGCAGCGCAAGCGCCCGGCGCCCAATCCCGTGCTGTACACGCGGCTCGATCCGGAGCTCGTCAAAAACTGGTTTTCGCCCGACGGCGAGTTCGCCCGCGCGATGCAGGGCTACGAGAGCCGTCCGGAGCAGATGGAGATGGCGGCGGCCGTCGCGGAAGCGTTTTCGGATGCGAAGCATCTCGTGGTGGAGGCGGGGACGGGCGTCGGAAAAACGCTTGCGTATCTCGTGCCGTCGGTGCTGTGGTCGCTCGCGAACAATCTGCCCGTCGTCATCTGCACGAGCACGAAAAACCTGCAGGAACAGCTGTTCCGCAAGGATCTGCCACTCATCGCGTCGCTGCTGCGCCAGCCGGTTTCGTTCGCGCTCGTGAAGGGACGTTCGAACTACGCGTGCCTGTCGCGGCTCGAGGCCGCCGCGCGGCATCCGGACGTCGACTTCACCCCGGAGCAGCTTCCAGCGCTCGCCGCCGCGCTCGCCTGGGCGTTCCGCACCGCGAGCGGCGATCTTTCCGAGTTCGAGCAGGAACACGGCGAAGACGGCGCTTCCGGAATCCGCGATCTGATCTGCTCGAATCCCGACGAATGCCGCGGACGCCGCTGCCGCTATTATTCGCGCTGCTTTCTGCAGAAGGCCCGCGCCGAAGCGCTGGCGTCCGACGTCGTCATCACCAATCACGCGGTTTTCTTCGCCGAGCCTTCCGCCCAGCCGCTCGCGCTTCCGAAGGCGGCCCAGGTCGTTTTCGACGAAGCCCACAATCTCGAAGAGGCCGCGACGTCCCATTTCGAAAAGGAGTTCTCGGCGCACGAACTGCGCCGCACGCTCAGGAAACTCATGCGGCGGAGCCGCGGCCGCGCCGGCAGGAGCCACGGTCTGATCCCGGATCTCGAAAGGGAACTGCTTTCGCGCAACTTTCTTATTTCCGACGAATCGCGCAAGGCGTTTCTCGGACTGCTCTCCGACATCCGCGCCGCGATGGACGACGTGGCGCAGTCCTCGCGCGGCTACTTCCGCGCGCTCGGCTGTCTGCCGCGCACCGAGGATTTCACGCTGCGCCTTCTGCCGTCCGTCCTCGAAAGCGGCCCGTGGAACGACACGTTCCCCGCTTTGGGAAAACTGCAGGACGATCTCGCGCGGTTGTGCGATTGCACGCAACTGCTTTCACGTGTGTTCAAGGAAATCCCGGAGGGCGCGCCGCCTCCCGCGCGCGACGGCGTGCCGCTGCTGCTCGCGTCGTCAGCGGTTCTCGCCGGAACGGGCGCCGGAAACCCGGACTCCGGTCCGGTTTCGGATTTCGCGCGCCGCGTCGATGACGCCGCCTCCGCGGTCCCCGCGGCCGCCCACACG
>JAZUJQ010000149.1:0-2724 GCA_045642845.1 Kiritimatiellia bacterium | reverse complement strand
GCTCATTGCCGCGGCGTCCGCGTGACGAGTTTGGCGACGCGGAGGAATTCGCTCGCCGACCATGCCTGCGCGTCGCAGCCGCGGCCGGTGTGCGGCGCGTCGCCGTCGGCGATTTCGGGAAGGTGTCCGATGCAGTCGCGTTCGAACCATTCGACGCCCGAAGCGATGAGCGAACGCGCGGCGGGGCGGGCCGATTCGCCGTAGACGAGCAGAAGCGCCTCGATGTACGACGGGAACGGCCACGGCCACGCGGTGCCGTTGTGGTAGGCGGGCTTGCGGCGCGTGTCTTCATCGCCTTCGTAGCGGCCCCAGTAGGGATGCGCGGGGTCGTTGAGCGGGCCGCAGGCTCCGAGGATCGGAAGTTCGTACCGCACGCGGCCCGGCGCGAGCGTGCGTATCGCGCCGGGCGAGAGCAGGCGTTCGCACGAGGCGAGGACGCCGCGCCGCAGCGCGGGATCGTCGATCGCGCCGAGCGTGACGGCGAAGAGCTGGTTGCAGCGGACGTGATCGTCGGCGACGGCTTCGGCGGCGGGCGTGTAGCCGTGTTCGCAGTGCAGGCAGTCGGAGAGAAAAGCGCCGCGCGAGAACAGCGCTTGGAACGAAGCGCGCGCGCGGTCGGCGAGCGAAGCCCACGGACCGGACGGTTCGAGTTCGGCGGCGAACGAAAGCGCGGCGATCCAGAGCGCCTGGATTTCGACGGGGTAGCCGCTGCGCGGAGTGCCGGCGGGATGGTTCGTGTCCATCCACGTGAAATGCGCGGGCGAGTACACCAGCGCCGTGGCGGGGTCCGTGCGGATGCCGTTGGGCGTGCCGTCGAGGTAGCCGCGGACGATGGAAAGCACGATGTCCTGCACCGTGCGCCGGGCGGCGCCGCAGCGCATCATGAGGACGCCCGTGCGGTTGAGCGAAAGATCGGCGCGGTCCGGATCGGCGGCCGCGCGGCAGAGGTCGCGCACCGCCGTGCAGTACCAGAGCGGCGCGTCGGACGTGTCGCGGTTGGAGGCGTCCGCGCCGCAGATCATGTTCGGGAGCGTTCCGCGGTCTTCGAACGCGCCGAACGTGCGGACGATTTCGAGCGACTCGGTGTAGAGCCCGGCGGCGATCATTCCGCGCATCGCGATGAACGTGTCGCGGCCCCAGTCGAGGAACCACGGGTATCCGGCGATGACGGTGGAGAAATCGTCGCGCTTCGCGATGAACCCGCGCAGCGAGTCCGCGCAGGCTTGCACGAACGGATCGTCTGAGCGCGGCGGCTCGGACTCGAGCGAAGGGTCGGAGGGGAACGACGCGGGGTCGTCCGGCACGAAAGCGGAGAGCGACGCGGTTTCGCCGCCTGCGAGAGCGGCCGAGAACCAGCCCGGCGAAAACAGATCGTCGGCGCCGTCCTGTCCGCGTTCGGCTTCAACGGGGTTGGCGACCATGTAACGCCACTCCGGTTCGTGCCTGAAGACGGCGCCCGAGGCGCGCATTTCGAGCGGCACGGCTCCGGACGGACGGAACGAGAAACCGTCCGCGAACGGCGACACGGCGGCGGGGTAGGCGTGTTCGGCGCCGGCGAAGGCCTTCGTTTTGCAGTGGAACGAACGCGATTCGACGTCCGGGCGCAGAATGAGCTGCACCGGGTCGGCGCTTTCCGTTTCATCGTTCGAAAAAGCGAGCGTGACGCGGTTTTCCCCGCGATGGAGGCGCAGTTCGGCGCGGGGCGGCACTATGCGGCCGGTGCCGGCGGGAACTGCGAACTCCCAGCGGACGAAATCAGGCTCCGCCTCGAACGAGCGGAGGCACGACGCATCGACTTCGGTGGAGAAACCGTGGTTCACGACCCACGCGCGGCAACGCGTGAAGAGCACGGTGCGGTCGCACGGGACGCGCGGATCGGCGTTGGCCGCGAGAATCGCGTCGTACTGGCTGCGCACCTCGCCCCAGCGGGCTCGGACGCGCGACATCGCGCCGCGGCCGTTTGTCAAAAGCGCCGTGAAATCCTCCGCGCGGACTTCCGCTCCGGAGAACGTGCGTCTGGGGGCGGTCGCCTGACGCGGGAGCGCGTCTATTTCGATTTTTTCGCGCACCGGGCGTTCCGGAGCGAGCACTTCGAGGCGCAGCGTCGCGCGGAAAGCGCGCGCGGCGTTGGACGACGGATGGTCGATGAACGCCGCGTGCGAGCCGTCGTTCAGCGGAAACGATCCGGCGGATTTGCGGATGACGCGGCCGGCGGCGTCGAACTCGAGCCGCGCGCGGAACGGAGCCGGCGCGCGCACGAGCAGGAAGTTGCCGTAGGGAAGCGGGATGACGCGCCGTGCGTCGTCAGGGAACGAACACGTCGTCACCGGCGGATACGCGCCGTCCGGCAGAAACGAAGCGACGAGCGCGAGCGGATCTTCGGCGAGTTTTTCGGCGAAGGCGTCGGGGTCGTCGCCGGGGTCGAGCGGTCTGCCTCCGAGCAGGCCGCGGCGCAGACGCAGCGCGGCGAGACGGCGAGCGCGGCGGGCGAGCTCGGCCGGACGGAACCTGCCGTCGCGGACGGCGAGCGCGTCTTCGAGTTCCGCGGCGTCCTCTTCGCGTTCGGAGAGGCACAGCACGCCGCCGGGAGGAAGAACCCCGCCGCCGAAAAAGCGCGCGCCGCCGTTCGTTTCGAACATCACGGCGCCGCCGGAAAACAGCGCGCGGTCCCAGTCGACCGGCTGGTCGATGCGCTCGTCGAGGTTGACGAGGACGAGCAGTTTC
>JAZUJQ010000148.1:0-6525 GCA_045642845.1 Kiritimatiellia bacterium | reverse complement strand
AGTGGACGGCCGGGATTTCGGCGTCGTACACGCTTTTCGACGGCTTTGAACGGTCCGGCAGGATCCGTGCCGCGGAAGCCGCCGTCGGGCGCGCGAAGGAAAATCTGCGCTCGGTCGAACAGGGCGTGATGACGGAAGTGTCGACGGCGGAAATGAACCTCGCCTACGCGCTTGAATACCGCGAATCGCAGAAGCGCAACCTCGAAACCGCCCGTGAACTTTCGCGTATGGTCGAAGCCGGATTGAAAGCCGGCAAAAACACCCAGATCGAAGCGCTCGACGCGCGCGACGCCGTCACCGCCGCACTCGGTGCGTACCACCGCGCGGCGCATTCGGTGCGGACCGCGACGGCGGAACTCAGAAAATCCATCGGAAAATGAAAACTTCCAGCATCTCTTTGTTCATCGCGTGTGCGGTCGCGTCTCTCGCGGCGGCGTCCGACGAAGTCTACGCCGTCCGCACCGTGAAGCCTGGAAGGCGCACGATCGCGCAGACGCTCGTCAAGACCGGCTCCCTCGATTCACCCGCATCGGTGGAACTGTGCGCGAAGGAAAGCGGACGTCTCGAAACCGCGGCCGGTCCGGACGGCGCGGTGCTCGAAGAGGGTTCGGTCGTGAAACGCGGTGAACGCGTGGCCACTCTCGACGCGCGTCCGTTCAAAGCGGCGCGCGACGCGTCCGCGGCGGCGCTGGAGAGCGCGAAAGTGGCGCTCGCCGACGCGGAGCGCGAAAAGACGCGCACCGCCGGGCTTTTCGAGGACGGCACGGCCACGCGGCAGGAACTCGACGCGGCCGAAACCGCGCTCGGAGCGGCGAAGGCCGCGGTGGCGCGCGCCGAGGCGGAGCTGACGCAGGCGGAACTCGCGCTCGCCGAGACCGAAGTGCTTTCGCCCATGGACGGCGTGATTTCGGCGAAGCATCTGCATCCGGGCGCGATGGTGACGCCGTCCGTTCCGCTTTACACGATAGTCGCCACGGACCCGCTGCGCGTGCTGCTCGACGTGCCCACGACCGCGTATCCGCTCGTGAAGCCGGGCGTCACGACGATAAGCGCGACGGTCGACGCCTATCCCGGGGAGACCGTGAAACTCAAAGTCGACCGGATCTATCCGACCGCCGACGCGGACACGCGCACGATGACCGTGCGGGCGCTGCTTCCGAACCCCGACGGCAAATACGCTCCGGGGATGTTCGTGCGCGGGGAAATCGCGCTCGACGAACGCGCCGACGTGCTGGTCGTTCCGATGAACGCGCTGCTGCGCAACGTCGACCGCTATTCGGTTTACGCCGTGGAGAACGGGATCGCGCGTCTGCACGACGTGACGATCGGAGTGCGCTACGACGACGTGATGGAAATCGTCTCCGGCGTGGATCCGGACGACGAATTGGTGACGGACGGCATGTACCGCCTTGCGGACGGCGTCGCGGTCCGCGTCGTCGAGTGAGGCCGAAGCGATGAAACTTCCTGAAATCGGCGTAAAGAACCCGATCACGACCCTGATGATATTCATCGGGATCTTCGTGCTCGGAGTGGTGTCGTACACGCGCCTCGCGATCGACATGATGCCGGAGATCGAGACGCCGACGGTGTCGGTGGCCACGACCTGGGAAGGCGCGAGCACGGAGGACGTGGAGCAGCAGGTCACGCGCGTCATCGAAAGCGCTCTGGGTTCGGTCACGGATCTGGACGAGATGACTTCGCGCACCAGCGAAGGCTCGTCGCGCGTCACCTGCAAGTTCAAGTGGGGCACCGATCTGGGCGAGGCGAGCAACGACATGCGCGACCTTCTGGAGCGCGCGAAGCGGCGCCTGCCGGACGATGCGGACGATCCGATCATGATGAAGTTCAACTCGGCCAACATGCCGGTGCTTGTCTTCAACGTGACCGCGAAGGAAAACCGCGAAAAGATGCAGTCGATCGTCGACGACTACATCGTGGATCCGATCAAGCGCATCCCGGGCGTCGGCACTGCCGATTATTTCGGAGGTCTGGAACGGCAGATCAACGTGCACCTCGATCCCGACCGTCTCGCGGCGTACGGAATTTCGGTGACCGAAATCTCCGAGGCGACCGCCTCGGAAAACAGCCAGGAGCCGGCCGGCGACATCAAAATCGGAACGCTCGATTACACGATCCGCGTGCCCGGCGAATTCACCGATCCGGCTCAGGTGGGCGACGTGATCGTGCGGAAGTCCGGCGACAGGCTGGTGCGCGTTTCGGACGTCGCGCGCGTCGAGGACGGCTTCGCCGAGGAAAACAGGGTGGTGGAGGACAACGGCCGTCCCGGCCTCATGGTCAGCGTGCAGAAGCGGTCCGGGGAAAACACGCTCGCCGTGTGTTCGCGCGTGCTGGCCAAGGTCGAGGAAATCAAGAAAACCCTGCCTGCGGATTTCACGGTGAACGTGGTTTCCGATGCGTCGGACATGATCGGCAAATCGATACGTTCGGTCGGCGAAACCGTGCTTTACGGCGGCGTTTTCGTGATCCTCACGACTCTGTTTTTCCTGCGCAGCATCAGATCGTCGCTCATTATCGTGCTCACGATCCCGTTCTCGCTTATCATCGCGTTCGCATTCATGTTTTTCATGGGTTGGACGATCAACTTGATGAGCATGTCCGCGCTCGCCGTGGCGATCGGCATGGTGGTCGACAACGCCGTCGTGGTGCAGGAGAACATCCTCTCTCACATGCAGCGCGGCGCCGAACGCCGGAGCGCGGCGGTGCAGGGCGCGCTCGAGGTCGGCACCGCGATTTTCGCGTCCACGCTCACGACCGTGGTCGTGTTCATGCCGCTCGTGTTCGTGGAAGGCGTTTCGGGCATCATGATGAAACAGCTCGGCGGACTCGTGTCGGCGACGCTCGGCGCGTCGATTCTCTGCGCGCTTCTTCTTACGCCGATGCTCGCCAGCCGTCTGGCGCAGCTGCCCGACGTTTCGGGCCGGACGTTCCTTTCCCGCGTCCAGATATGGAGCGGAAAGTGGTTCGACCATTTCGACCGCGCGTACGGCCGCGTGCTGAAGCGCGCGATAGACCGCAGATGCTTCGTCACCGCGTTCGCGGTGCTTGTCGTCGCCGGCACGGTCTGGGGCTTCACCGGATTGGGCAGCGAGTTCATGGGCAAGGAGGACACCGGCGAACTCAACATAACCTACAACCTCCCGCTTTCGACGCGCTACGAGATCACGGCGGACACGGGCCGGGCGATTCTCGCGGTGGCCAAACGCGTCGCCGGCGAGGACAAGATCGTGCGCTCGACCGTGTCGGCCGGCGGCACGTCCGGCGGCTTCGGCGGAACGCGCGCCGCGCACATCGGCAACGTGCGCCTCAAATTCGTCGACGCCAAGGACCGCTCCATGAGCACGGACGAGATCGGCGACGCGATAACGGGCGAAGTTCGCAAGTGGCCGCAGGTCGTGAAGGTGCACGCCAATTCCAACAATTTCATGAACCGCATTCTGCGCGGCGGCGGCGCCAACATGACGATTTTCGTCTACGGATACGATCTCGACGTCACGTATCCGATCGCGCAGCGAATCAAGGAGATAGTGCGCACGACGCCCGGATCGCGTGACGAACGCGTGGGGCAGGACATGGGCATGCCGGAACTAAAGGTGGTGGTGGACCGCGCCAGAGCGTCGGCCGCGGGCGTGACGATGAAAGAGCTCGCCACCGTGATTTCCGCGCTGTTCCAGGGCGATGACTGTTCGCAGTACCGCGACGGCGAGGATCAGTACGACATCACGCTCCGCCTCGAACGCGGGCAGCGCGCGACGCTCGAAGACATCCGCCGCAGCGAACTGCCGCTCGCCGACGGCCGCCGAATCCGCCTCGACACGGTCGCCGACGTGGTCGAGGGCACCGGGCCGCTCACGATCGAGCGCAAGAACCAGCAGCGCGTCATCAAGGTGGATTTCGAGGCGAACGGCCGTCCCGAAGGCGATCTCATGGCCGAAGTGCGCGAACGCATCGGCAAGGAAGTGCTTCTGCCTCAGGGCGTGACCGTTGAATACGGCGGCATGGTCGAAGAGCAGCAGGAGAGCGAAAAGACCATGTCCCTCATGATCGCGCTCGGCGTTCTGCTCGTTTACATGGTGATGGCGTCGCAGTTCGAATCACTGCTGCATCCGCTGCTAATCATGTTCAGCCTTCCGTTCGCGTTCTCCGGCGTCGTCATCGTGCTGTTCGCGAGCGGCACGCCGCTTTCGATGCCCGCCTACATCGGCATGATCCTGCTCGTCGGCGTCGTTGTGAACAACGCCATCGTGCTGATCGACAGAGTGAACCAGCTGCGTGCGGCCGGAACTCCTTTGCGCGAAGCCATCGCGACGGCGGGCAACCAGCGTCTGCGTCCCGTCCTCATCACCACCTGCACCACGCTGCTCGGTATGCTGCCGATGGCGCTTTCGCACGGAGACGGCTCCGCCACGTGGCGCCCGCTCGGTCTTGTCGTCGTCGGCGGTCTCGCGGTTTCGACCCTCGTGTCGATGATCCTCGTCCCCGTGCTCTACTACATCGCGGAATCTCGCCGCGCGCGCTGAAAGCGCTTTTCGGGCGCATTCGCTTTGCGGCGTTGCGGTGGATTTAGCAAGTCAAGTTGCTAAATGTCGGTCGAAATCAGAATGTTGAGTTGCTAAATGATTGAAAAATGAGCGAAGTCAATTACAGGCGAAACGGCATGAAATACTCTTCCGGCGGACATTGCCGGGGGCTGTCGCCGAAGATAGGCGTGACGAAGACTGCGGATGCGAACGCGCCCAAACCGAAGTCAAGCCGCGAGCGCCGTGCGCGCAAGAAGAATCGCGGCGCCTGAATTCCCGGGAGCGGATGTTTTCAAGCCGGAGAATCCGAAATGCGTTGGTTGTTCCTTGCCTGTGCCGTTGCGTTTGAAGTTTTCGCAACGTCTTGTCTGAAGATGTCGAAGGGCTTTTCGGTTTTATGGCCGTCGGTCGGCACGTTGCTTGGATACGTTTTCAGTTTCGTGATGTTTTCCCGGGCGCTCAAAGCGATCGATTTGAGCATAGCCTACGCGCTTTGGTGCGCGGGCGGAATTCTGGCCGTCACCGCCGTGAGTTTCGTCTTTTTCCACGAACCGGTCACGGCTCTCAAGCTTCTTTTCATAATGCTGATTCTCATCGGCTCCGTGGGACTTCAATTGCTGGCCTGATGACAAAGGACGAGGCGTTCGCCAGACTTGCCGGGAGCAGGTTCAGAAGCCGCTTCAAACTGACGGCCGAGGACCGCGCGTACATCGCGCGCATCGGGCTTGATGCGATCCGCCGTCATGCGGAGGACTTCGTCCGCGGCAGACTCGCGCCGGCCGAACCGGTCGATGACGGCAGACAGACGCCCATGCGCGGGCATCCGGTCTTCAAGGCCATGCACGGTTCCGCGATGTGCTGCCGCGGGTGCATGGAGAAATGGTGGAACGTGAAACGCGGCGTTCCTCTCTCCGGAACGCAACAGGCCAGAATCGTCGAATTTCTGATGGCCTGGATAGCCCGTGAAATGGGTTGACGTCCGGATGTTCGGCCCTGGGTTCAGTCGCCTGACAACGGAAGTTTCACGCCGTCGCCGTCGACCCTCACGAAGGAGATGTCGGTGTGGAACACATGCTCTTCGTCGGTCGATTCGATGTCGCGCCGGTACACGTCGACATGATAAGTGACCGACGTGTGGCCGGTGCGTTTCTTCTGCGTGTCGAAGCGCAGCACCGCGCGCGGGTGGACGCTCTTCTTGAACGTCACTTCGCTCATGCCGACGGTGACGAAGCGAAATCCGGGATAGTCGTTCGAGACCGCGATCCAGGCGACTTCGTCTATCCACATCAGCATTTTCCCGCCGAACAGAAACCCGTAGTGGTTCATGTCTTCGGGCATCACAAGTCTGTATGTCGTCATGTCGGTTGCGTTGTCGTGTGCGTCCGTCCGGCGGATTTCCGAAGCCGGGGCCGGGGAGGTGTTTTCAGACGCCGCCGTTGCGCGGCAGCGCGAGATTGCGGTCGATGAGGGCGTTGCGGGTTCTGACGCTTCCGCCGGTCGTGAACTCGTCGCCGGGCGTGTTCAGGCAGTAGTCGACGAGCCGGCCGATCGTCGAAGTGGCGACGTGCATGCGGGTGTCGCTCGAGGCGTAGTAGATGAACACGGGTTCGTCCATGCCGTGCATTTCGCCGCCGACGGTGTCGCGGCCGTTGTCCGCGATCCAGCCGTTGGAGAAGAGCACGTTCATGACGTCGCCGATGTATTCGCCGCCTTCGGGGACCATGAAAGCGCCGCCGGGCTGCGCGATGACGCGGGTCGGATCGTCGAGCGCCGTCATGTACATGTAGAGCACGTAGCGGAGGCCGGAGGCGCAGCCGCGGACGCCGTGGGCGAGGTGAAGCCAGCCCGCGGGGGTTTTGAGCGGGTGGGGGCCTTCGCCGTTTTTGACCTCCATGACGGTGTGGTAGCGGCGGGCGTTGATGATTTTCTCCTCCTTCACGACCGCGTGCGCGATGTCGTCGACGAGCGCCCAGCCGATGCCGCCGCC
>JAZUJQ010000147.1:0-4678 GCA_045642845.1 Kiritimatiellia bacterium | reverse complement strand
TGACCGTGTAGCTGCCGGCCGTGTCGAAGTCCGAGTAAGTCCATTCAACCGTGCTTTCCGTGGTTATCATGTCGATTTCACCGTCGCCGTCGAAGTCCCACCTGTACGTCACCTCGCCCTGCGCTCCGTCCACCGTGGCTTTGAACGACGCCGTGAACGGCATGAAACCGACGCTTTCGCCGACGATGACGAAATCGCCGCCGATTCCATTCATCTCGAACTCGTATGCGCCGATGTCGACTCTGTCGTTGGAGATTCTGTCCGTGCCAGCCAAATCCGTCGCGGACACCGCGCCCGTGAGTTCGTAGTCGGAGCCGGCGTCGCGCAGTGGCGACGCCACGCTCAGCGAATAGTCGGCGGCGGAGTATTCCGCGAACCCCGCGCCATTGACATCGCACCCGAGACACGTTGAGTTCGGCGCGGTCTCGCAGGCGCAACTGACGTAGCAGTCAGCCGTTCCGCCGAAACCCGCGTTTCCGGGGTGAACCTCGTCCGGACGCGCCAGATTTCCGAAAATCGCGCAGTTGATTATCTGCGAGCTTCCATCGGCGTAACAGCCGCCGTACGCCGCCGTCGCATCGCCGTTGCCGATGATCGTGCAGTTGACGACTTTCGCCGAACTGCGTGCGCGCACTCCGGCCGACGCCGTCGGTCCGTTCGACGCATACCCCACTTTGTTGCCGACTATCAGGCAGTTCTCGACGACGGCCGTCCCTTCGGCCAGCAGCGCGCCGCCGCCCAGCGCTCCGTTGCCGGAAGTGCAGTTTCCGCCCCGGATTTCGCACCGGACGACGCGCCCCGCTTCGGCCCAGATGTTGCCTCCGGCCGAATTGTACGTCCTGACCGTGCCGTCTTTGACGATGCAGTCCTCAAGCGTGCCGCCGTTCGCGCCGATATGCACGTTGCCGCCGCGCGCCGCGCCCTTGTTCGCGTTCGAATAACCGCCGCTGATCGTGACGTTCCGCACGAATGCGCCCGCGTTGTCGAGTTCGATGACGCGGCAGTCGCCGCTCTTGCGCTTGATGACGACGCCCGCCGGTGAATCGCCGGTGCCGACGATGCCGACCGGCTTGTCGAGGACGAATATGTTCACGGATCCGGTCGGCAGGTTCTCCTCGTACGTTCCGGGCGCCACGTAGATCGTTCCCTCTCCCAGATCGTCGATGGCCGCCGCGATCGTCGCGAACGGCGTGTCGGAGGTCTGTCCGTCGTTGTCGTCGCTGCCATCCGTCGAAACGTACCGCTCGAACGCCGCGCCCGCGCGCACGAATTTCGGCATGAACGCGACCGGGGCCGTCAGAGTGAACCGCATCGGGTTGTCCTTGGTCCGCTCTCCCGTCCCGATGTTCTTCCATCCGCTGAACTCGTATCCTTCGTCCGCGACGGCGGTCAGTTCGACCGTCGAACCGTATCCGTGCCATCCGTCGCCGGAAACCGTGCCGTGCGCGAAACTCTCGACGCTCACTTCCGCGGAATACTCGATGTTCCAGACCAGCTTCACGTTGACGTCGGGAAACGCATCGATCGTGAACGACGCGCCGTCTCCGCGCATCCATTCGACCCACCGCCCTGTCCCGTCGTCCTTGTACGCGACGTACCCGACGCAGGTCGCGCTCTCGTCCCCGTTGTCGCCCGTCCATGCGGAGTCAAACGCGGAACAGGTCACGGGGGATCCGATGAGGCACGACGTCGACCCGTACCCCGGAACGACCGTTCCGACATCACGCGTCGAGGATTCGACCGTCAGGGAACGGGCGTTGTTCGGAACGTAGCAGTATTCCATGTACTGCCACTGCGTGTAGGTGTTTCCGTTGTTGTCGGTGACGTCGATTTTGTAGGTCGTGTACGCGGCCGAGTTGTCGAACTCGTAGTAGCGGTACTCCTTGTCGGCCCAGCCGGTCTCCGCGCAACGGTCGCCCTGACCGCGGGAGTCGAGCTCGATCCACGTCGCCCCGGCGTCGTTCTTGACCGACGGATCGTAATCGTTCGAGCCGAAAACCTTCCATGTCTTCGGGCCGCGCGCCGCCTCGAAGTAACTGCCGCCGGCCTTGATGCCGTAGCCGTTGACGACCGTCGGCGCCGCGAACGTGTACATGAGGTTCAACGTCTTCGATTGCTTCAGCATGCGCGAACTGCCGTCGTTTGCGAAAGCGTTCGCCGGCCCCGAATTGAAAGATCCGCTTGTGGATGTGATGGTTCCGCTCTTGTCGGTCAACGCGACCGCCCCGCTCGGTTTTTCCGAAGCGTCGGCGCTAGTGTCGCCGAGCGAAGTGAATGAAACGCCCGCGACGCAGAACGCGGCGAGCGCGGAAACACGTAAACAAGATGACACGTTCGGATTCCTTTCGTATTTTCCGCACGGACGCATGCACGTACCGACGGAGTGTTCGTTATTTGACTGAATGCGGCGCAGACCGCCCGCACGCCGCGCATTCTATCACAATCCGCGTCCGCAAGTTGAAACCGGCGCATTCAGGTCAATCGACCCGCGCTGAATCGGCGGCGACGCACTCACGTGCGTGCGCACGCATACGCGAAGGAGTATTGTCACGCGCGCGAAAGTTTGCTAGAATGGTCGACATTTCAATACCCACGAGGTTTTTCCATGTCAGAATCCCCCAGCAAATCCGTTTCCGAAGAGCTTGCGGCCGCAGACGCCGCCACCGAACGCGAAATCGACGCCGCGATGAAGGTGACGAACGAATACACCGGCAAAGAAATCAAGGTTCTGCGCGGCCTGGAAGCGGTCCGCAAGCGCCCGGCCATGTACATCGGCGACACCTTCGAGCGCGGCTACCACCATTGCGTCTACGAAATCGTGGACAATTCGATCGACGAAGCGATGGCGGGCTACTGCTCGAGCATCGACGTCGTTCTCGGCGCCGACGGCTCGTGCACGGTGACCGACGACGGCCGCGGCATCCCCGTGGACGAGCATCCCGAGGAGCACAAGCCGACGGTGGAGGTGGTGCTCACGCAGCTGCACGCCGGCGGCAAGTTCAACGCGGAAAACGGCGGCTACAAGGTTTCCGGCGGTCTGCACGGCGTCGGCGCCTCGTGCGTGAACGCGCTGTCCGACTGGTTCATAGTGAGCGTCAAACGCGGCGGCAAGGTCCACCGCATGCGCTTCGAGCAGGGAGACGTGAAGCAGCCGCTCGAGGTCGTAGCGTCCTGCCCCGCCTCCGAAACCGGAACGTCCGTCCAGTTCCACCTCGACCGCGAAATTTTCCACGACGAGGCCGGAAACGGCTTCGAATTCAACTGGGAAACCCTCGCGCAGCGCTTCGAAGAACTTTCGTTCCTCAATCCCGGCATCCGCATCCGCTTCTCCGACCAGCGCAACGGCAAGAAGGCCGAGTACTACAACAAGGACGGCATCCGCGGTTACGTCCGCTACCTCACGCGCAACAAGAATTCCATCGAGAAGAACGCGTTCGGCGAACCCAAGCCCGCGAAAGAGGCCGAAGTCATCGCGATGAGCGGCATCATGGAAGGCGTCTCCGCCGAAATCGCGCTGCAGTACTGCGCCGACGATTACGACGAGCACATCCACACGTTCGCGAACAACATCAACACGCACGAAGGCGGCACCCACCTCGTCGGCTTCTGTTCCGCGCTCACCAAGCTCGTGAACGACTACGCCAAAACGATTTTCGCCGAAAAGCAGGCGAAGAAAGCCGGCGGCAGGAAAAGCGCGGCGGCGGCGAACAAGAAACCCGAGGAATTCGAAGCCATCGAAGGCAAGGACATCCGCAAGGGTCTTTACGGCATCATTTCGGTGAAGGTGCCCGAACCGCAGTTCGAAGGCCAGACAAAGACCAAACTCGGCAACAGCAACGTGCGCGGCATCGTCCAGAAGCTCACGTACGACAGACTCAAAACGTATTTCGAAGAGCATCCGGAAGTCAAAACCGCGATCATCGAGAAAGCGCTGCTCGAACAGGAGCTGCGCAACAAGGTGAAGGAGATGGTCGAAAAGACCCGCAAGGAGGACGGCAAACTCGGCAAGTTCCTCGGCAAGCTGCGCGACTGCTCCTGCCGCGACCGCACCAAGTGCGAACTCTTCCTCGTCGAGGGCGACTCCGCCGGCGGCTCGGCCACGCAGGGCCGCGACCGCGAGACGCAGGCCATCCTTCCGCTCCGCGGCAAGGTGCTCAACGTCCAGAAGGCGACGCTCGACCGCATGCTCGCCAACAACGAAATCAAGTCGCTCATCTCGGCGATCGGTGGCGGCTACGGCAACGGCGTCACGGAAATAAAGGACAAGGAAGGCAACGTGATCGAGTCGCGGCCGGACTTCGACGTCTCGCGCATCCGCTACGACAAGATCGTCATCATGACCGATGCCGATGTCGACGGCGCGCACATCCGCACGCTGCTCCTCACGTTCTTCTACAACCAGATGCGCCCGCTCATCGCGCACGGGCACGTCTATCTCGCGCAACCTCCCCTGTACGGGCTCAAAAAAGGCAAGTCGATGGAATACATCGAGAGCGATGAAAAGCTCACGAAACGCCTCATCGAGCTCGGCGCTCAGGACTTCACGTTCAAAGCCGCGGACGGCTCGTTCGAAATCGCGTCGGAAAAGATGCCCGACCTCACGCGCACGCTCGCCGCGACGGAGTCGCTCTGCAACCGCCTCGTGAAACAGAACGTCGATCTGCGCCGCTATTTCGCC
>JAZUJQ010000146.1:0-5993 GCA_045642845.1 Kiritimatiellia bacterium | reverse complement strand
CCCAGCTGGAAATCGGCGCAGACCGACATGTATTCCAGGCATTTCTCCTCGATGTCCTTGTATTCCTCGTGGCCGCGGCTGAGGTACCAGGCGCGGAGCTTGGGTTCGGCGTCGTTGCCGCCCGCGCTGCCGCCGGCCCAGGAGAACCATTGCTTGGGACGATATGCGAAATCGATCATTTCGTTCCTGCCGCCTTCTTCGCCCCAGGTGAACCGCGTCAGCTGCTTCAGATACCAGTTGCGGAAGACAAGCCGGACGGAAGGATCGAGCGCGGGATCCTCGTAGAGCGCGTAGTGCCAGAAGGCGGGCGTGAAGGTGCATTTGACGTGCGTGGCAAGGTTGTTCATACCTTCCCACAGCCGGTTCGTGTCCACGTTTCCGACGAACGACTTCACGTCGGCGAGGTACTTGGCGTCCTTGGTGGAAAAGTACAGTTCCGAAGCCGCCCATGTGCCGCCGGTGTTGTCTTCCTTGCCCTTTGAGCGACCGTTGCGGATCGCCCAGTCGTAGGCCTTCTTCGAAGCCTCGAGGAAGGTGTCGGCCTCCTTCTTGTCGAACTTGGCGTAGTGGCGCGCGAACGTCGCCGCCACGGCCGCGAATTCGTAGTTGGAGAAAATCGCCGGCTTGAAGAACCCGCAGTCGTCCCATCCGAATCCCTGCCGGCTGGAGTCGCACTCGTTGCAGCGGCCGTGGTGGATGCCGCCGTCCGGATACTGGGTGTCGCGGTACCAGCGAAGAGCCCAGTGGGCTTCGTCGAGGATGTCCGGGGTGCCGGTGCCGCTTTCGGGGAGGTTGAGATCGTCGCCGAATTTGTCCGGGAACATTTCCCAGGCGTCCATCGCCTGCTGCGTGGCGCGAAGGTGGTAGGTGAAGCAGTCGTAGTCGGCCGCATCGTGGTAACCGCCCTGCGAGAAGACGGCTCCGGGGACCTCTTCGTCGTGGGTCGCGCCGCTCTTTTCGGTCCAGACGTGGCAGGCCTTGCGGACGCGGTCGGACCAGGGTTTCTTCAGCTCCTGTCCGCAGCGCTGGTGGAGCAGCACGCGGTTGATGTGGTAGTAGAGGTCGTGGAACTTCTTTTTGTCGCCCACGGAAAACTCTTCCGACCAGCCCAGACCGGGGATTTTGATGCGGTAGGTCCCGGTTCCGAGCGCCGCGATGTCCATCTCGTAGATGTCTTCGCCCGTACGGAGTTTGAAGTCGTCTTCCCCGAATTTGCGGACCCGGCGGACCACGTCGCCCTCAAGAACCTTGTTGTTTCCGGCGTAAACCTCGAACTTCGGGAACTGCGAATAGTCGACGGCCCCCAGATCGCCGGCCCACCAGCCCAGATACGCCCAGCGTTTTTTGACGCCGGGGAAATAACTGACCTGATTCACCTTGATCGCGGGGTTGGGAGTTTCTTTGCCGAAGGTGAATTCGGCGGATTTCACCAGCCCGTCCTCGATCGAATCGACGCTCAGCGTGTAGGTTTTGCCTTCGACGAGCGGTTGAGGAAGCCGGATGTACAGGGTGTGGTGGAAGATCGTTTCGGCGGGGAAGGGGCCGATTCCGCCGTTCCAGAATTCATAGGTGAAACGCCCGAACCGTTCGGGGACGAAGCCGTTTTTGTAGTTGGCGTCGTTCTTCGAAACGAGCTTGAAGGGCTTCTTCGCGAAAATCGCTTCGAAGTCGGCCGCCGAGGGTTTCGTGTTTTTGGCGAATCCGGCGCCGACTGTCACGGCGAGGAGGTCGGGACGGTACACTTCCACGGAAGTGATGCCCTTGACGAGTCCGAGTTCCAAGGCCTTGGCGTATTTACGGGCCAGTTCATCGGCGGTTTTCTTGTCGAAGTATCCGTCGGGCACGGCCGGTGGCGCGCCCCAGGCGTTGCCTTCGCGCTTGGATTTGTCCGCGGGATCGCCGAAGTAATCCTCGTCGTCGAGCGTCACGCCGAAAATCATCGGCTGGACGTTCGCCTTGGCGGAAGCGAATTCGATCGCGGTGATTTCCTTGTCCGGCGACGGGTTGACGAAGCGGGTCGCGAAGATGCCGATCGTTTTACGCCACTTGACGGAGTAGGTGTTCCAGGCGACGTGCACGGGCCAGGCCAGCGCTTCGGAGTTGTCCCACCACGCGCCCATGTACCAAGGCATGAGCTCGACGCCCAGACTGACCGGCATGGCGGCTTTCGATCCGTCGGCGAAAACGACCGTGTAGGTTCCGACCGGGTGCCGTTCGGTTTGGGTCGGGTCGCTCCACTTCGCGCCGTCGTAGCGGACGGCGGTGTGGTAGTAGTAGATGAACTTCGCCTTGCGGCCGGGGACCGGAACCGTCACGGACTCCGGCAGGTCGAAAGTCGTGTCGCCTTCGGCGCGGCGGAGGGCGATGAGATCTTTGCCGTCCGACGTCGCCGGATCGATGAAGTTGAACCAATAGTTGTTCTGCCGCACGGGTCCGTGCGGAACCGGCGGATAGGTGTCTATGTCGTTGATGCCTTCGTCCGACCAGCCGCCGATGCCGTTGCCGGCGATGCCGTCATCGATTCGCGAGCAGTTCGCGACAGGCGAGATGTCGACGTAAAACGGTTCGGCGAGCGCGGCGGCGCAACAGGCCGAAATGACCAAGCCCAGAGTTTTTTTCATTTTGATGCGTAAACGATCGTTGTTCCGGATAAATCCGCGGAAACGGCTGACGCCGATGTCCTGACAGGGGGAACGATATCACTTTGACGTGTTTTTCACAAATCCGGAGATATCTCCTCGCGCGGCTTTCGGGGTCGCTTCCCGACGGGCGCGTCCGGTTCCTCGCTTTCCGTTTAATCTGCTAGAATTCCGCCACGATTTCACAACAGCCGGATTTTTCCATGACATCATTGCGCAAGTTTTTCAACGAATTCCGTTCGGTCCCGGTAATCGCCGGAGTCCTGTTCGGAGGCGTGATCGCGTTTTCGCTGACATTTTATTTCGAAGTCGCGAAACTGCACCACAACATCAGCGAGAGTTCGATCGTCGAGATTCTCCAGCTTGCGCTTCTGCTGGTCGTGGGTCTGATGTTCTTCGTGCGCGGTGCGCTCAAACCCGATTGGCGCGGGGGGATGGTTCTGGTCGGCGGCTTTTTCGCGTGCGCCGGGATCCGCGAAATGGACGCGTTTTTCGACAAAGCGCTGTTCCACGGCGCGTGGGCGCCGATCGCGTGCGTCGTCGCCGCTTTCTGCGCGTTTCTCGCGTGGCGAAACAAAGATTCAGTCCTCGAGGGACTTTCGGCCGTCGCCAACGACCGCAATTTCGCGTTGCTCTGTCTGGGACTCGTCATATTGCTGGTGTTTTCGCGTCTCTTCGGCAGCAAGCATGTCTGGAACGCGCTCGGCGAACTCGCCAACGTTCCTCCGGAATCCACGAATCTGCGCATCTTCAAGAACTTCGGCGAGGAAGTGACCGAAGCCCTCGGCGACATCGTCATCTTCCTTTGGGCCGTTCTGTTCCGCGGTGCGGCTCCGGCCGGAAACGGCAAATGAAAAACGGACCCGCGCCGGGTCCGTTTCTCGCATCGGTCAGACTTCGCTCGTGATCGGTCCGGTGACGGCCGGGTGCAGGTATATCGGATCCGCGTCTTCGCGGATTCCGGCATCGTAAAGCGCGGCTATGTCCGATGCGTCGACCATCGCCGCCGGATGCGGGACCGCGCACCCCTCGAAGAGCGGTTCGAGGCGTTGAGGATCGGCGAGAAGATAAACGCATGAGGCGTCCGGAACGAACGCCGTGCGATCCATCAGTTTTCCGCAGGCGGCCCACGACGCATCGGCGCCGGGTCCGGGTTCCGAATAAAGCCAAAGGTGGCCGCGGCGGGCGTCGCCCAGCACGCGGATCGCTGGCGCGTCGGAATGCGCGGCGCGGTACGCGCGCGCCATCGCGGCCGCGGTGCATACGCCCGAAACAGACACCCCGGTGGCTGCGGCCATTCCGCGCGCGAGCGCGAGCGCGGAACGCACGCCCGAGAACGACCCGGGACCGATGCCGACCGCGAATTCGGCGACATCGGCGGGGCTGACGCCAGCGGCTTCAAGCGCGCGCATCACGATGGGAAAAGCATCGCCCGAGCCGTGCGTCGAATCGCTTTCGGAAGCGAGGACGCGGCGGGCGGAATCGAAAACGGCGACGGAAGCGACGGTCGTCGAGCGTTCGATGGAAAGAAGGATTTTCACGATTCGGCGGGACCGCGCCCGGTTGCTGCTATGGCGGGAAGATCGGAATCCAGCGCGCGGTCGATGCGCGAGAAATCGCCCCATGAGAGCAACGGCACCGATGCGCGGGCCGAAATCAATGCGGCGACATCGCCGCGCACGTCTTCCCAATGTTGTTTGAGGGCGCCGGTGGAACCGGTCGCGAGGCGCGCGGAGTAAACGTCGAAGAACGCGTCGTCGAGATTTTTCACGATGCGGGCGCGGCGGCGTTTGGCGTCGCCGCGCGACCACAGCGCGCATGCGGCGGCGAGCGCGGCCGCGGCGACGGCGGTGCATCCGTAGACGGTGCAACCGCGCAGAAAGGCCGAAGACATTCCCGCGGTGAAATGCCTCAGCGTGAAAAACAACGCCGCGCCGGCCAGCAGGACGGTGAAAACCGAAGCCGTTGCGAACGCCGCGCGGCGGAAAAACAGACCGCGTCCGACGGCGGACAGCACGCGCGCCTGGATCGAGAGGCGGGAAATATCGGCCTGGGCCGCGGCGATGACGGAATCCACGCGGCGCTGCGCAGCGCCGCGGAGCTCCTCCAGAAGCGCCGCGCGATGGCGTTCGAAAATGTCGACCGGGATTTTCGCGGCGAGACGGTTCTCGGTGGACGGCGTCCAGGTCGTGTAGATGCGCGGAAGGTCTTTGGTCGGCATCACGCGCGCCAGATTCCAGCACAGCGTGCCGTAGGCGCGGGCGTAATCCTCGAACGAGTCGAACGAATCGGACTTGTTGAGCAGGATGCGCAGTTTGAACTCGAGTCCGCGCGAGCACGCGGAGAGAACGTCGACCGATTCGCCGGTGGTGCCGGGTTTTTCGGGATCGAACACGAACAGCACCAGATCAGCGAGTTCGGCGAACATGCGCGCGGCGGCGGTGAAGTCGTACGCGCGCGCGGCCGAGCCGCGCGGCGAATCGATCATCCCCGGCGAATCGACGAGATTCGCGCCGGAAAGAAACGCGCGGTCGCGGACCTTGACGACGAGGCGCGAAAGAAACTCGGGTCCGAGAGAGGCGAACGACTTGAATTCGGACGGCAGCTGCCCGAGCGCGGCGGGGCCTCGGAAATCGCGGTTTTCCGTGCCGTGAACCAACACCGTGAAACAATCGTCCGTCGGCGCGACACCGGTCTCCTGGACGGGCTGGTCGCCGAGCAGATCGTTCACAATGGTGGATTTGCCGGAGGAATGGTTTCCGAACAGCACGACGGTCGGCTTGCCGCCGACGGTGAGTTCGGGACGGCGGAACTGGTATCTGTAGCGGCGCGCCGTGGAGGCGAAAGCCTGATAGAGCCGCGCGATCCGCGACTCTATCGTTTTGGACTGTTTGCCGAACGGAAACATTCCGCGGAACCCGTTCAGACGAGCTTTGCGACGGAGTCGGCGACCGTGGCGGCGTCGGCGGAGCCGTCGACCTTCACGAGTTTGCCGGCTTTTTCGTACCAGCCGATGAGCGGCGCGGTGTTTTCGGCGTAGACCTGCAGACGGCGGCGGATCGTGTCCGGCTGGTCGTCGAGGCGCGTGATGAGCTTTTCGCCGCAGACGTCGCAGATGCCTTCGACCTTCGGGGGAAGGTTGGTGACGTGGAACCCGGCGCCGCACTTCGGGCAGACGCGGCGGCCGCCGAGGCGGTCGAGCAGAAGCGCTTCGGGCACGTCGATGAGAAGGGCGGAGGCGACGGTCGCACCGAAGTCGGCCGCGAGTTTTTCGAGCGCTTCGGCCTGGGGCAGGGTGCGCGGAAAACCGTCGAAGAAAAGCGTGGTGCCGTCGGCCGTTTCGGCGAAGTCGGA
>JAZUJQ010000145.1:0-6261 GCA_045642845.1 Kiritimatiellia bacterium | reverse complement strand
GTGGGGGTTTCCGTGATGCCCCTGCCCGCGTGCCAGCGTTTCGGCGCCGCGCGGCCGGACGCCGAGATCTCGGTGCTCGCGAAGAAAAGCGTCGCGCCGCTGTGGTCGTTCGTCGACGGCGTGTCGCGCGTGTTCACGCTGCAGTCCGGCAACCGCGCCACGTTCTCGATGGCGCGCGAACTCCGTGCGTGCGGTTTCGACGAAGCGGTGATTCTGCCGAATTCGTTCCGCAGCGCGCTCATTCCGTTTCTCGCGCGCATACCGGTGCGCCGGGGCACGTCGCGCCATGCGCGCTTTTTCATGATCAACGACCGCGTCGTTCCCCCATCGGACGCAAAACTTCACCAATCGTTCGAGGATGAATTCATCATGTCCGGAAGTCGTCCCGACGCGCTCGGTCCGACCGGTTTCCATCCGCCGGTGTCCGACGCGTCCGGCGCGATAGGCGTGATTCCCGGCGCGGCGCGCGGGCCGTCGAAGCGCTATCCTCATTTCGCGGAGGCCGCGAAACTGATTTTGAAGGAGAAGCCCGACGCCCGGTTCACCGTGTTCGGCGGGAAAAATGAATTCGATCTCTGCGAGGAGACGGCGAAACTCATCGGACCTGCGGCTGAAAACCGGGCCGGCAAGACTTCGCTCGCCGGATTTGCGTCCGAACTTGCCGGGTGCTCGTGCGTGCTTTGCAACGACAGCGGCGGAATGCACCTCGCTTCGGCGTCCGGCGTGCCCGTCGTCGCCGTTTTCGGATGCACCGATCCCGAAAAGACCGGGCCGATCGGACCTATGGCGAAAATCGTGAAGGCCGAAGGCGTGCGCGCTTCGCGCAAAATAAGCCGCGACGATCCCGCGGCCGTGGCCGCGCTCGCCTCCATCGATCCCTCGCGCGTCGTCGCCGCATGGCGCGAACTGTCGGCGGATTGACGTTTGCACGGAGTTCTGGACATGGCGGCGTTCGGCGGAAAATTCGGAGCTGTTTTCGGTTGCGGCGCGACGCGCGCGAAGGCCGCGGCGTTCGCGGCGATTCTTTTTTCGGCGGCGTGCGCGTTCGGCGCCGGACCGCGCAAAGGCGGACGCATCACCCTCAACGGGCATTCCGTCCCGAAGTCGCTCAATTATTATCTCGAAAACAGTTCGTCAGCCGCCGAAGTCTGCTCGCTGATGTTCGAGTCGCTGCTTTCGCGCGATCCGGAAACCGCCGATTTCGCGCCCGGGCTTGCAAAGGAGTGGACGGTGTCCGACGACGGTCTTTCGTTCACGTTCAAACTCGATCCCGAAGCGCGTTGGAGCGACGGCGCCCGGGTGACGGCTCTTGATGTCGTCGCCACGTTCGAAACGCTCGTCTGTCCGACGAACATGACCGGTCCGGTGAAAGTTTCGCTTGCGCCGTTCGATCCGCCGGTGGCGCTGTCTCCAGACACCGTGCGTTTCACCGCGCATGAGGCGCACTGGCGCAACCTCGGCGCCGTCGGCGGGCTTTTCATTCTGCCGGCGCACGTGCTGCGCGGGCGCGATTTCAACCGCATGAATTTCGACTTTCCGGTCGTGTCCGGTCCGTACGCTTTCGGCGAACTGCGCGAGAACGTGTCGCTCACGATGCGCCGCCGGTCCGATTGGTGGGCGGCCGGAAAGCCGGAAAACAAAGACCGTTACAATTTCGATGTGATCGAATACCGCTTCTACGGCTCCCAGGAAAACGCGTTCGACGCGTTCAAGAACGGTCTGCTCGACGTGTATCCCGTTTACACCGCGTCGATCTGGGTGCGCGAAGCGCGCGGCGCGAAATTCGACCGCAATTGGATCGTGCGCAAGGCGGTCCGCAACCATCGCCCGGTCGGTTTCCAGGGTTTCGCGCTCAACATGCGGCGGCCGCCGTTCGCCGACCGCCGCGTGCGCGCGGCGCTGGCGCATCTGCTCGACCGCGAGACGATGAACCGTTCGTTGATGTTCGGACAGTATTTTCTCCACCGCTCGTATTGGGAGGATCTGTACGATGACGCTCATCCGTGCTCCAATCGGTTCTTCGCGTACGATCCGGCGCGCGCGAGAGAACTGCTCGCCGAGGCCGGATGGACGCGGGACCCCGCCACGGGCCGGCTCGTGAAGGACGGACGGCCGTTCGAAATCACGTATCTGGCGAACAACGACGGCACGGAAAAATTCATCGCGCGCTACCGCGCCGCGCTCGCCGCCGAAGGCATCACGCTCAAAACCGATCGCAAGGACTGGGCCGGATGGGTGCGCGACATGGATTCGTACGATTTCGACATGACCTGGTGCGCATGGAGCTCCGGACTCGAAAAAGATCCCGAAAGCATGTGGAGCGGCGCCGAAGCGTCAGTGACCGGAGGAAACAACGTGACCGGTTTCGCGAACGCCGAGGTCGACGCCCTCATCGCCGCTCAGCGCACCGAATTCTCGCTGGAGGCCCGCAACGAAATCGACCGCCGGATCGACGCGATCATCACGGCCGAGGTGCCGTACATTCTGCTTTGGAACACGGATTGCACCCGTCTGCTCTGGTGGAATAAATTCGGAATGCCCGAAAACACGCTTTCGAAATACGGCTCCGAAGGCGATGTCATCGAATACTGGTGGTCCGATCCGGAAAGCGAAGCCGCGCTCGCCGACGCGATGTCCATCGGCGCCGCGCTTCCGCGCTGACGCCGCACAGTTTGAAATAAACTCCGATCAGTGGCGCTCCCGCTACCGCTCCGCGGAGTCGTCGTTGCTTCGCATTACCGATTCGGCGCGCACGGGCAAGTTAAACTTGATGAACCACGGACTTCACGGATGCGCCTCGCTCGCGCTCGGCAAAACGGCAAGCGTCAGCGCAGCCGATCCGTGTTATCCGTGGTTGTTCCGCCAAAAGTCCAACGGCTGAACGCCGCGAAGCACGGCGGAGCGGTAGCGAGCATGTTTGACAGCCGTCGGAGGCAGGAGAGGGCGCGGCTCGCCGCGGCTCTGCCCATACGAGCCATCGGATGTGACGCGGCGGGACGCCGCATCCCCAATGTTTTCGCCCTGCGCCAGTGCAACCGTGAATTTTGTTCAAAACAATCCCGCCGAAAGTCTCCGGCTGAATGCCGCGAAGCAAGGCGAAGCGGTAGCGGAGCATGTTTGCCAGCCGTCGGAGTTTGTTCAACCCGGCGCACCGGCAAACCGCGCCATTGCTCCGTTTGAAAATAAACTCCGATCCGTGGCGCTCCCGCTACCGCTCCGCCGAATGATCCGTGCTCCGCACCGCCGATTCAGCGCGCAGGGGATTGGAAAATGACAAATTTCATTCAATCACATGCTTCGGCTGAACGCCGCGAAGCACGGCGAAGCGGTAGCGGAGCATGTTTGACAGCCGTCGGAGTTTTTCAACCCCGCGCACCGGCAAACCGCGCCATTGCTCCGTTTGAAAAGAAACTCCGATCCGTGGCGCTCCCGCTACCGCTCCGCAGAATCGTCGTGGCTTCGCATCACCGATTCGGCGCGCACGGGATTGGATGATAAAAACCTTACAAGTTCAATACCGAAATTCTGCGGCTGAACGCCGGGAAGCAAGGCGGAGCGGTAGCGGAGCATGTTTGAGAGCCGTCGGAGTTTTTCACCCGGCAGCTTGGCAACGCGCGCAATTGCTCCGTTTGAAAAGAAACTCCGATCCGTGGCGCTCCCGCTACCGCTCCGCAGAATGTTTTTCGCCACGCATCACCGATTCGGCGCGCACGGGCAAGTTGAACTTGCAAACTTGCAACTGCCCTGCACTAAAACACTTGATTACTGAAAATCTGAGGCACCGCCGGTCGCCGGCCGCACGTTTCCCGACATCTGCTATACTTCGCGCCGTTCATGAACGACGATCCGACGAAACGCGGCGACTACGCCGCAGGTGTCGCATGCGTGCTCGCGTGCCAGGTGCTGTGGGGCTTTCTGCCCGTCTACTGGCGAGCGCTCATCCCCATCGATTCCAAAGTGATAATCCTGTACAGGATCGTCACGATGTTCGCGTGCTGTCTCGCCGCGGCGCGGTTCAAATACGGATGGGCGCGCATTTTCGGACCGCTGAAAAACTTCCGCACCCTTCTGCGCTACTTCGTCGTCGGCACGATGCTGACCGCCAACTGGAGTCTCTACATCTGGGCGATCAATTCCGGCCGGATCATCCAGACTTCCATCGGATACTACATCGAGCCGCTGGCGGTGTGTCTGTTCGGCATCGCGTTCTTCCGGGAAAAGGTGACGAAATACAACCTCTCAGCGATGCTGCTCGCACTGGTCGCGGTGATTCTGATCCTGATCCACTTCGGCCAGGTCCCGCTTGTCGCGCTCGGCCTCGCGTTGACGTGGGCGTCCTATTCGGCGCTGAAAAAGACGGTCGACCAGCCCGTCATGATTTCGCTCGTGTACGAGACGATCGTCTACGCCGCGCTGGCGCTCGCCGCGATCGTGACGCTCGAAGCGCGCGGAGAGGGCGCGTTGAGCTGCCGCGCCCCCGGAAAATACGCGCTCATGCTGCTCTCCGGCCTCGTCACATGCGTGCCGGTCGGCCTGTTCAGCGTTTCCGCGCGGAAAGTGGGGCTGTTCATGCTCGGCCTCGCGCAGTACGTCAGTCCGACGATCACGCTGCTCCTAGGAATTTTCCTGATCAAAGAACCTGTCGACGCCGTGCAGCTCAGGGCCTTCGCGATAATCTGGATCGGTCTGGTCGTCTTCACCGTCGGCGAATTCAAAAAACCCCGCTCATGAAACTCTCCACGTTCCTCGCTCACGCCGAAGCCGCGGCTTCGCAGGACGGCGAATCCCTCCCGTCGGTTCTCCGCAAACTGCGTACGGCCGGATACGAATCCGTCGAAGTCTGGCCCGAACAACTCGCAGACGCCGGACTGATGGAGCAGGTGCGCGACGCCGGGCTTTCGCCGTCCGGCGTGCCCGTGCGGTACGACTTCGCGCACCGCCCGTTTTCGGAGCGCGATCTCGACGCGATCGCGGCCGTCAAGGCGGCGCGCGCGGAAAGCGTTCTGCTCATCCCGGAACTTCTCGGACCGGACGACGACCGCACCGCGGCGATCGAGAAAACGGCTGAAGGGTTCAGCGCCGTGGCCGACGCGTGCCGACGCGAAGGTCTGCAGGTCGGGATCGAGGATTTCGACGACGCGCGCTCCGTGCTGTGCACGCTCGACGGCATGCGCGCCGTGCTCGACGCCGTCCCGGCGCTCGGGCTGTGCCTCGACACCGGCAACTTCATCGTGCACGGGGAATCGCCGCTCGAAATGCTCCGCACGCACGGCCGGCGCCTGAACCGGATCCACGCGAAGGACCGCGCCGCGCGTCCGTTCTGCGGCAGGACTCCGTTCAACGCGCAGACCGGGGAAACATGGTACCCCTGCCCCGTCGGCGCCGGCGGGATGCCGATAGCCGAAGTCCTCCGCGCGGCGCACGGACTTTCGTTCGACGGAACGATAGTCGTCGAATGCTTCCACGCCGAACCGATGCACCCCGCCCTCGTTGCCTCGGCCAATTACGTCAAAAACGCGTGGTGAGCGGCGGCGCACCCCGCGCCTCCTTCCGGAAAAACATTATGCGGCGCACCGGCGTCCGCCTCCCCCATTTTTTCCGTCCACGCGTTCACGTTTTTTTGGTAGAATATGCGCACATAATTTTCAAACCCAACAGGAGTAATTTTCATGAAACAAGACATGATAGCGATCCTTGACCTCGGTTCCACGCGCAACACGGTTCTTGCGCGCGCTATCCGCGCTCTGGGAGTTTACAGCGAAATCCAGCCGCACGACATCACCGTCGAACAGCTCAAAGCGCTTCCGAACGTGAAGGGCGTCGTGCTCTTCGGCGGTCCCAACCGCATCGTCGACGGCGCGGCCGTTGACATCCGTCCCGAGATCTATTCGCTCGGGATTCCGATGCTCGCGATCGACCACCCGGCGGCGAAGTGCGAGAATCTCGCGGAAATGCCGGACGACAAGGCCCTTTCCGCCTGGCTTTTCGGCGTGTGCAAAGCCGAAGCCAACTGGAACATGAAAAACTTCGTGGCCGACCAGATCGAGCGCATCCGCGCGCAGGTCGGCGACGGCAAAGTGCTGCTGGCGCTGTCCGGCGGCGTCGATTCCTCAGTCGTCGCCGCGATGCTGATCAAGGCCATCGGCAAGCAGCTCACCTGCGCCCACGTGAACCACGGTCTCATGCGCAAAAACGAGTCCGAAATGGTCTGCAAGGTGTTCGGCGAAAACCTCGGCGCGAACCTCGTCTACGTCGACGCGG
>JAZUJQ010000144.1:0-4349 GCA_045642845.1 Kiritimatiellia bacterium | reverse complement strand
ATGAAATGAAACGGAACGGCCGCCGGGTTTCGATGCGTTCCGGCATGACGCTGCTGGAGGTGCTGCTGGCGGTGACGATTCTCGGCATCTGCGTGACCGGTCTCATGCAGGGGCTCGGTTCGAGCGCGGAGATATTCCACGCCGCGCAGTTCGTGCGGCAGGCGAACAACGTCCTCGCCCGCGGCGACGCCGAACACCCCGCAATCGTTCAGAACGATCCGGAAGAGGATCTGGAGGTTTCGCCTGACGCGGATCTGCTCGACGGCTGGACGTACGAGCGCGTTTGCGAAGAGGACGAAGACGAGGACGGAATCTACGTCGTCCGCACGCGCGTCGTGCAGGGCGGGGGCGGCCCGGGCAACGAAATCGAATTCGTGTCGCTCGTGTATTACGGCGACGGCGCGTCGTCGTCGGGAGGCGTCGTCCCTTGAAAAGCCGCGCTTTCACTTTGGTCGAAATGATTCTCGCCATGGCGATTCTCTCCGTGGTTTCGGTCACGGTCGCCATCGTCATGCGCGTCGGCGTGGACAACTGGCGCGCGGCGACCGACCTGCTCGACGAAGGGCTCGAAGGCGAAGCCGTGATGGAGCAGATCGCGATGGCGCTGCGTTCCGCGTATTACCCGGCGAACGGCGAGCCTACGTACGAATACGGTTTCCAGCATGAAGACGACGGGGAGGAAGAGACCGCGAAGGACGTGTTTTCGTGGGTCAAAATCGGGGCGTCTCTCATCGGCGAAGACGTGTCGTGGGCCGGCGGCGCGCACCGCGTCAAACTCTACGTCGGCGACGACGGCGAGGAGGACGGTCCGGGGCTTTACGCCGCGGCGTGGCAGCTCGTCGGCCAGGACGACGAATTCGACGAGGACGAGGATGTCGTTCCGGTGCTGCTTTCCGACCGTGTCACGGCGCTCGACTGCCGCATGCGCGATCCGCAGAAGGCGACGGAGGTCGGCGAGCCGTACGAGTGGATCGACGAGTGGACCGAAAGCAACCGCATTCCGACGCACGTGCTGATCACGCTCACGCTCCAGCCGGCGCGCAAGGGCGCGGAACCGGACATCCTGCGCCGAATGGTGGAGATTCCGCTTTCCGAAGTTTCATGGAACCCCGGCAAGGTGGGCGGTTCCGATTCCGACGGCCGGAGAAACCGGAACAACCGCGATGACGGCAACGGCGGACGCGGCGTGAACAACGGCTCCGGCGGCAACGGCGGCGGCGGTTTCGGAAACCGCATTCGCGGAAACGGAGCGGGCGGCGGCAACGGCGGTTGGGGCGGTTTCGGAAACCGCGATCGCGGTGACGGAGGGTCGTGGCGTTCCGGCGGCGGGATGCGCCGCATCGACTCCGGACGCGGCGGTCCGGGCGGAGGCGGAGGAGCGCGATGAAAGCGCATTGCATCCGCCGCGCCGGAAGCGCTCTCGTTCTCGTGCTGCTTGCCATAGCGGTGCTCTCGACGCTCGTCATGTCAGTCGGCTACGAAGCCCGGCTCGAGGCGCGGTACGCGCGCTATCTGCGTTCGAGGGCGATCGCGCAGAAACTTTCGCAAAGCGGCATGGAACTGGCGAAAATGCTCATGGCCCGCGCCGGCGGGAAAAATTCCCCGGGCGGACAGCCGGACGACGAGGACCGCTGGCACGACGCCATCGAGCGTCTGCGCATGGGACAGGCGGTGAACGGTCTGGTGGAGCCGTTGGGCGAGGGGTACATATTGCTCGACATCGAGCCCGAGCCGTCGCGTCTCAACATAAACCAGCTCACCGAGGCGGATTGGGAGACGATTCTCGGCAACGCCGGCGTGCCGGAAGAATATTTCTCGTACATCATCGACCCGATTCTTGACTGGATGGACGAGGACGACAATTCCAACCCCGACGGTGCGGAAACGGAAGATTACTATTCTCTGCTCGATCCTCCGTACAAAGCGAAAAACGGCGCGTTCGACACGGTGCGCGAACTTTTGATGGTCAAGGGATTCTCCGAAACGCTGCTCACGGGCGGAACGTTCGATCCGGAAACCGTGCGCGGAAACACGGACGTGAAGTCCAGTTCGCTTTCGTTCAACCGTTTCTCCCACACGAACGAACTGGTCATCGCCGGCATCGAGAGCATGCTCACGACCTACGGCGACGGCAAGATCAACATCCAGAGCGCGCCGTACGACGTGCTGCGCACGCTCGACGGAGTGGACGACATCCTCGCCCGCGCGATCATGGAAGAGCGCGAAATGCTGGACGATGACGGCAACCCCGATCCTTTCCGCAGCACGGACGATCTGTTCAGCCGCGTGGACGGTCTGGAACCGTCTATCGCTTCCCGGATCACCGTGTCTTCGTCCTTCTACCGCGTGACCGCAACCGGCCGCTGCGGCGATGTCGAGCACCAGATCTGGTGCATCGCATACGCCGACGGCGACCAGCTCCGATTCCTCCGATGGTGCGAGGAACGGTAGGCGGGGAACGTCCGTCGTCCGCAACGCTTCAATCCGACAACACATCACAACACATGGAACGCTTTCCGATCATCGGCACGGTGAATCCCGTGCAATCGTCCGACATCCGCGCCTCGTCGATCGGGCTCGGTTTCGAAAAACTCGACCGCGACGTGTTCGATCCGTCCAAGGCCTACGACAAAGTCGCCGCGGCCGGCGTGAAATGGGCGCGCATCCAGTCCGGTTGGGCCAGAACGGAAAAAGAAAAAGGCCGGTACGATTTCGCCTGGCTCGACGACGTGGTCGACAATCTGCTGCGGCGCGGGATACGTCCGTGGATCTGCCTCTGCTACGGCAACGGTCTTTACGACGAAAACGCCGCGAAAGTTTTCGGCGCAGTCGGCGTCCCTCCGATTTTCACGGAAGAACAGCGCAAGGCGTGGCATGATTACGTCGTCGCGACAGTGAGCCACTACCGCGGCCGCGTGGATCATTACGAAATCTGGAACGAACCGGACGGCTGCTGGTGCTGGAAGCACGGCCCGAACGGAACCGAATACGGCAATTTCATGATAGCGACGGCCAAGGCGATCCGCGAGGCAGATCCCGCCGCGAAGACCATCGGCGGCGTCATCTGCATGCGCGAGTCCTCCGTGTGGTTCCACGAAGCGCTCGCCACCGGCGCCGGTCCTTATCTTGATTTCGTCTCGTACCACGCCTACGACTTCGACGAGCGCGTGCACGACGACCGCATCGACGCGCTTCGGGCGCTCTGCAGCCGTTTCAATCCGAAGATCCGCCTGATTCAGGGCGAAACCGGCACCCAGTCACGCAGCGACGGCGCGGGCGCCAACTCCGGGCAGGCCTGGACGGCTCTCAAACAGGCGAAGTTCCTGGCCCGTCTTCTCGTCCACGATCTCGGGCACGAATTGCCTTTGACTTCGTATTTCTCGTGCATGGACATGATCGAGGCGCTCAACGGAACGGTCGGTGACAAGGCTTCGTACATGGACTACGGGTATTTCGGCGTTCTGGGCGCCGATTTCGACGCCGAAGGCAGGGCGACCGGCGGATACACCCCCAAGCCTTCCTACCGCGCGCTTCAGACGATCGCCGCTTTGTTCCGCGACGGAGTCGAACACGGTCCGGTCCCGGTGCAGTTCTATTACGAGGGGTGCGCACGGCTGGGGTGGGTGTCCGGGCAGAGCAACGCCGAACCGACGCCTCCCGAGCTCATGCGGTTCGGGTTCAACCATCCGAACGGCGCCGTGGGATGCGCGTATTGGAAGTCGGTCAACCTCCTTACCGAAACCTATGAATCGACGGTCGGATTCATCGCGACCGCGGTGCCGGAGAAAATCCGGCTCGTAAACCTTCTCGACGGCACCGTGCACTCGGTCCCGGACAAGTTCGTCGAACGCACCAGGTTCGGCGTGCGCCTCCATCACCTTCCGGTTCTGGATTCGCCCCTGCTGCTGTCGTTCGGCGACTTCGTTTGACAAGGCGGCTGCTTTTCCGGCCGTCCGCGGCGAATGCTTCCGACGGACGCCTGAGTTCGGGCGCGGTGTTGAATGCGGGTGCGTTTTTCATGTCCGCGTCCGCATCACCCGCGCATTGCACCGGAAGTTCCCGGAATTATGATAGACTCTCCGCCAAACGGGTATTTCGTCTTGTCTGATTTGGTGTGAGGCGTGCGCCTCGGGCGGTTCCGTCCGCCTGTGCGTCCAAGCTGAAACGGCGGAGTGTTATTCCGGAAAACAATGAAAACCGATATTTCTTCTTTCGGGCGCGCGTTTGCCGCCGCCGCTTTGTTCATGTTCGCGGGAGCCGCTCCCGCGGATGCGTCTGTCGTCGCGCTCCGCAACGTCGCGGTCGCGACCGCCGTCGGCACCGCGCCGACGCTTCCCGAGAAGGTCGCC
>JAZUJQ010000143.1:0-3452 GCA_045642845.1 Kiritimatiellia bacterium | reverse complement strand
AATCCCGGTCGAATACGAAGTGCGCGACGATTTCGGCACGACCGCGCCGCGTCTGCAGGCAAGCGTCGACGGCGGTCCGTGGAACGACTTGCGCGAACTGCCGTTCGAAGAATCCTCCGTGAAAGGCGTTTCGTTCGGTTCGTGCGAATTCCGCGTCGGCGAAGGGCTTCGCGGCGCCGCCGCGAAAATCGTGCGTTTCCGCGTGGCCGCGTCCGACCTTTGCCCGGAGGAATCCGGCGGTCCGCATCAGGGCTGTTCGGGCATCATCACCGTGCGTCTCGACGACCAGGCCGCGTCGCTCGCCTCGCAAAGCGTGCAAGGCGCGAAAGAGGCCGCGGACAACCGTCTGGACAACGCCCGCTCCGCGCTCAGGAAAGCGCTTGAACACGCACGGGCCGCGCACACCGACGCGAACGGAGAACGCGATCGCGAAGCGCTCGGGAGCCTCGCGTCGGCCAAAGAGTCGGTCGTGCTCGCCGAGGACATCGTGCGCACGCTCGCCGATGAATTCGAAAACGGAATGCTCGACATGCTGGCGCCCGACGCGCGCAATCTGCTCGACCATGTGATCGTCCCGGCCCACGAAGCGGCCGACGATGCGATCCTCGCCGAACCCGGCAAAGCCCGCGTCCCGGCCATCCGCAGACTCATCGACGCGCTTGAAGACGCCTCCGATGCGCTTGAAGAGTTTCAGGAGAAAGTCGCCGAAAAGTCCGAAGAGCTCGCGAAAGCCGCCGAGATGGCGGATCTCGCCGACCGCCAGGAAGAGCTCGCCGGTGAGGAACCTTCCTCGATGACGCCTGAAGAACTCGCCGAATGGGAGAAGAAGCAGGCGGAACTCGCCGAACAGTTCGAGGAAATGGCGAAACTGCTTTCCGACGATCCGCTCCAGGATCAGGAAAAGAAAGCCGAAGAAATAGCCGAGGGCTACGACAAACTCGCCGAAGAACAGAAGAAACTCGAAGAGATCGCCGACAGGCTCGCGAAGGATCCCGAAGACTCCGCCGCCAAAGACGCGCTGGCGCAGATGACGTCCGACATGCCGCCGGATTCCTCCGACGACGAACGCATGTTCGAAGCGCAGGACAAACTCGCCTCCGACGCGCAGGATCTTTCCGACAGGATCGACTCGCTCGCCAACGAACTTTCGCCGTTCGACAAGGCCGACGATTTCTTCGACGACGCTTCGAAGAACGCCGGCGAATCGTACGATAAGGCGCAGGAGGCGTCGGACCGCGCGTTCGACAACGCGAACGGCGAGGACGTGAACAACGATCTCACCGACCCGATGAACCAGGCCGCCGATGCGATGCAGAAGGCGTCCGACTCGATGAAACAGGCGCAGGAGAAAATTTCGGAACTCAGTTCGGAAATCGCGGAAGCCCGCCAAAAGGCGTACGAAGAAGCGCTCGAGGCGATGCAGAACGCCGCGGACCCGAACTGGAACGAACAGCCGCAGGATCAGAGCCGGGACGGCGAGTCCGATCCGAACGGTGAAAAACAGGACGGAGAAACCGACCCGAACGGAGAGAAACAGGACGGAGAGCAACAGAACGGCGAAATGGATCCGAACGGAGAGCCGCAGGAAGGCGAAACGGATCCGAACGCCAAAAACGATCCGCGCCAGCAGCAGGCGCAGCAGGCCGCGGACGCGCTCCAGCAGCTCGCGCAGATGCTGCAGCAGCAGGCGGGCAAACAGCCGCAGCAGGACCAGCAGGGACAGCAGCAGCAGAACCAGATGCAGCTCGACATGCCGTCGAACTCGCCGTCGGATTCGGCGAATGAGAGCAAAGACGACAAACCCAAGCCGCCGCCGCCCTCCGCGCAGGGCGTGCCCGACGCGCTCCGCAATCTGGGCGTCTCCGACTCGGACTGGCTGAAAGTCAAAAACGGCGGCGGCGCCGAAGCGCTCGACGGCGCGTTGCAGAACGTTCCGCCGGAATACCGCGATTTGGTCAAATCCTATTTCGAGGCGCTTTCGAAATCAAAATGATTTAACGCAAAGGAATAATGAAGATGAACGACACAGGAAAAGAAAAGAAGCCGTATGTTCCGCCGCCGCCGCCGCCCGGCAAAGAAGTGCTCGTCAACGTGCGCAACGTGGACAAGATCTACTCCAAAGGCGGGGAAACGGTTTACGCTCTGCACAACATCAATCTCGACATCTACCGCAACGAATACGTCTCCATCATGGGACCGTCGGGTTCCGGCAAATCCACGCTCTTCAACATGGTCGGCGCGCTCGACGTCCCGCCGGCCGGCGAGGTGTCCGTCGGCGGAGTGTCGCTCCCCTCCCTCGCTTCCAGCGAACTTTCGTACTTCCGCTGCAAACACATCGGATACGTGTTCCAGTCGTACAACCTCATTCCGTGGCTCACCGCCATGGGCAACGTCATGCTGCCGATGACGTTTCTCGGCATCGACGAGAGCGCCGCGGAAAAGCGCGCCAAGGAAGTGCTGGACATCGTGGGCCTCGGCCATCGTCTGCACCACCTGCCCGGTGAATGCTCCGGCGGCCAGCAGCAGCGCATCGCCGTCGCGCGCGCGCTCCCCAACGATCCCGCAATCATCCTCGCGGACGAACCCACCGCCAACCTCGACCAGAAAACCGGCAAGGAAATCATCGAGCTGATGAGCGAACTGTGCAAGACGCAAGGCGTGACTGTCATCACCGCGACGCACGACTTCAAGATGCTCAAAGCTTCCGACCGCATCGTCTGGATCAAGGGCGGCCGGGTCGACAAGGTCGAAGACGTCGCGAACCTCAATATCTCCGTGGGCGGTGTCGATGAATCCAACTACGAAGAGTAGGCGTCTCTCCGCGAGGGCGCGGCTCGGGCTCGCAAGCGGCGTCTTCGCCGTCCTTGCGCTCGTGTTGTTCTGCCACTACCCGGAAAACCTCGAAGACATGTTCCGCGCGATGCCCGGCGGCGCGCCCGCCGCGTGCTACGTGCGTGACGCAGCGTCCGAGGACGCCGCGCTCCTGCGCAATCCGGTCTTCCGCCGCATCGCCGCCGCCTGCGGAGAGGATCCGGACGAAATTATCGAGGACAACAGCGGTCTGCGTTGGACGCTCCGCGGGCTCACCGGACGCGACACCGTGCTTTCCGTGGCGCAGTGCGACGACGATCTCGGGGTCTACGTCGCCGGCGTGAGCTACGTCGGCTGGAAAGCGCGCGCGCTCGAATTTCTCTGGCGCATCAAATACGTGCCCGGGCTCGGCGCGCTGAAAACGACCGGACAAGGCACGCGCTATCTCGAGTTCGACGACGATTTCTTCATCGAAAACAAACTCGTGCTGGCGGTGGACATGGAAAACGGCGTGCTCGCCGCCGCGCTCACGCAGAACCCGGATCGTGTGAACGACGTCGTCGCGCGTCTGCGCGCCGCGCGCGTCGCGCGCAAAGCGAAGCGCGACGATCTGCTTCCGCCGCTCGCGGCGGCGTTCGCCG
>JAZUJQ010000142.1:0-5173 GCA_045642845.1 Kiritimatiellia bacterium | reverse complement strand
CCGATTCCATCGGCAAACTCTCGTGGGACGACGTCCGCAAGCTGTTTTCGATGTGACGCGGGCCGCGGCGCGCCCGGAGCCGGGCGTCGCCTTCCGGAAAATAAAACGCCGTCGCCGGAATCCCGGCGGCGGCGTTTCCGGGTCGAATCCCGAGAAGCACTCTTCGACGATTTTCGCTTCGGGCGCGTTTTTGCCGATCGAGGCGATGCCGGCGAGGCACGCCTTTTTGGTCTCGTACGCTTCACCGACCGCGATGATCTGGCCGTTTCTGGCCTTCAGGCGGAAGCGGAATTTCCCGGCCTTGTCGGCGTAGACTTCGAACTTGGGGTTCGTGAGCTTCTTGAAACCTTCCTCGGTCTGGTCTTCGACGGCGGCGCCGCAGTTCTTCTGAACCGACGCGATGCCGTTCATGAGCGAACTCTTGGAGTTGTACACCTCGCTCGAGGCGATGACCTGACCGTTGGCGGCGAGAAGGTTGAACATCGCGCCTTTGCCGGTTTTCTTCACTTGGAACTTGCCCATTGTTTTTCTCCTGTGTTTTACGGGTTGGGGTTGACGTGGCGCAGTGTATCAAAAATACACGCGGAATTTGACGCAACGCGGAAAATAAAAAAAGCCCGGAAACTCCGTTCGGGGATTCCGGGCTTTGAAGAATGGCTCCGGTGGCTGGATTCGAACCAGCGACCAAGGGATTAACAGTCCCCTGCGCTACCGCTACGCTACACCGGAATGCTATCGCGTTGAAGTGCGAGAGAATCTATCAAAGTGACACTCTCGATGCAAGCGTTTTTTTGGCATCAGAAGAGAATGCGCAGACCGACCAGAACGGAGGTGCCGGAAAGGTCGAGATTGATCGACTCAGTTTTGCCGTTCAAATTGAACTTCTGGTCCTCGTCGCCGCTGAAGTATTTAACTTCCGCGAAGAACTGCAGCGGTCCAACGCCGATTTCGGCGCCGCCGAGGGCCCACCAGCCGATCACGTCTTCGAGCTCCACGTAGTAGCCCATCCAGTTGTCGTCGCCCCAGTCGAGGTAGTAGTACCCGACGCCGGCCGCGGCGTAGAAGTTGACGATGGGCAGCATTCCGGCGGTGCTGAGGTAGAAACCGGCTTCCATCGGAACGACGGTGAAGTCGATCGTGTCGTCGCGCCAATCGTCGCGCCAATCCCTGTAGCGGCGGCTCCACGAACGGTGTCTTTCGACGAATTTTTCGTCGCGGTTGAACACGCCGCCCGGTTCGAATTCATCGAATTCGCCGGCGGCGCCGATGCGCAGAATCAAACCGAACATGTCGCTGCCGCCGGTGAGTTCGACGCCTCCGACGATGCCGGTTCCGAGGGATTCGGTTTCCATTCCGCCGGCGTAAAGGCCGATGCCGGCCCGGGCGAACGATGGGATCAGCAGACACGCCGCGGCGGCGAGAGCGAGAACATACCGTTTCATTTCAAGTGTTTTCCTGTTTGTTGTTGGTTGTTAGGGCGGGTTCATCCGCGAACTGCCGCCGACTGAGCCGAATCCTTTCATATTTCCCGGCAAAACGCAAACATCGTGCGCACTTCAGCGAGTTTTTGCCGGATGCCGTCGCCGTCGGTCCGTTCTCGGGCTCCGACTTGAAAATGCGCCATGCGCTCACGTGCGTCTTTACGTCATGTACGTCCTTATGCACAACATGACGCCGGTGCGGAGGACGGAGGCGGTGACGAAGTTTCGTTACCGAAGACCCGCCTTCCGCGCCCACTCCTCTTGCCGCCTCCGGCCCTCCGGACTCAAGTCCGGGTCCTCACACTGCGCCAGTCGTCCGTACTGGTCCCTGTCCCGTCCGTACTGGTCCGGCTTGTAGATCAGGCCGTCTGAAGCCGAGATTTCTTGCGAGCTTTTCGGCTCTGGAACTGCTTTCGATGATCCTTGGATCGCTTCCGAACGTGCCGCCGTTTGATCAATGTCGGTGTTCGTTTGCATTTTCTTCACCTTGTTAGGTTTCATCAAAAGAAATTTCATCCTTTCAGACTCGCCGTCGGCACGAGGCGGACGAGCGGTTCGATGAGGTCGCGTTCGGCGTCAATTACCGACTCGATGTCCTTGTACGCCTGCGGCGCTTCGGAAAGGTCGAGTTTCCCTTTCGCTTTGCCGAATCCCTTGTACTTGTGCCAGCGCTCGCACACGACCGGATGCACGACTCGTCCGGTGCGCGTCATGCCGCGGACGCATCGGACCTTCCGACCGCCGACCGCGAGCTGCTGACCCGTGTTCTCGGCCCCGGCTACGAGGACCGTTTCGACAGCGTCGACATCGCCCGGCTCGCGCATGCGATCGCCGTCTGCCGTGTCTGCGACACCGCCGCCGACGCGGCCAAGAAACTCTTCGCGGTTTCCCGCAAGGCGAAAACCTCCTCGAATGATTCGGATCGCCTGACAAAGTTCCTCGTCCGTTTCGGACTGAAGTTCAAAGAGATCGTCCGGGCCTGATTCGAGCCGTCGGATGCAGGTGAATGCCCGGATGATCGTTCCGGGTCCGTGAAAGAGACTTTCCCGTGCGCGATTCAGAAAGGCCGTCGGTCGCTGAACTCCCGAATCTCCGGCCTCGAACCGGATCGCTTGGAAACAAGAGAGCCGCGGCATCGGACCCGGGTCCCTTGTTCTGCACCTGCGGATGGTGGGCAATGCCGGACTCGAACCAGCGACCAACGCCGTGTAAAGGCGCCGCTCTGACCAACTGAGCTAATTGCCCCGACGGAGCCGCAGTATAGCAGAATGTCCGCATTTTGTTAGACTCATGTTCCATGAAATCCCTCAAAGAGCTGTATCGCATCGGACTCGGTCCGAGTTCGAGTCACACCATGGGCCCTGCGGCCGCCGCCGCGGAGTTCCTTTCGCGCATGCCAGGAGCCGTCCGTTTCGAGGTCGAGTTCCGCGATTCGCTCGCCGCCACCGGGCCGGGTCACATGACCGACAAGGCGGTCAAGGGCGTGCTCGGAGTCAAACGCACGAAAGTGACGTGGTCGCCGGACGCGCACGATGCGTTCCATCCGAACGGCATGAAATTCACCGCGTTCGGCGCGGACGGAAAGCGACTCGGCGATTGGACGGTTTATTCCGTCGGCGGAGGGGCGTTGCGCGAAAAGGAGCGCGATGAACCCACGCCTGAAGTGTACGGGTTCAAAAACATGTCGGCGATCGTGAAACACGTCACCGGCGCCGGAATCCCGCTGTGGAAAGTCGTCGAGAACGCCGAGGGCCCGGAGATATGGGATTATCTCGGTCTCGTTCTCGACAAGATGATGGCGGCTGTCGACCGCGGGCTCGCCACGGACGGCGTGCTGCCCGGCGGTCTGCGTCTGCGCCGCCGCGCGCGGTCCGTGTTCATCAAGGCGCGGATGCAGTCGCGCGAACTCCGGCGCACCGGACTTCTCGTTGCATACGCCGTCGCCGTCGCGGAAGAGAACGCGGCTCTCGGCGAAGTCGTCACCGCGCCGACATGCGGCTCCAGCGGCGTCCTTCCGGCGGTGCTGAAATATCTCGGAGCCGCGCTGGATTGCAGCCGGACCGAGCTTCTGCGCGCGCTCGCGGTGGCGGGGTTGTTCGGCAACGTCGTCAAACGGAACGGTTCGATTTCCGGAGCGGAGGTCGGCTGCCAGGGCGAAATCGGCGTGGCCTGCGCGATGGCCGCCGCCGCCGCCTCGTATCTTATGGGCGGCACGCCGCGGCAGTGCGAATGCGCGGCGGAAATAGGGTTGGAGCATTTTCTCGGACTTACGTGCGATCCGGTCAAAGGTCTGGTGCAGATACCGTGCATCGAACGCAACGCTCTCGCGGCCACGCGCGCGACGGTCGCCGCCGAGATGAGCGTTCTTTCGGACGGGTCCCACGTGGTTTCGTTCGACACCGTCGTGAAGACCATGCTCGAAACGGGACACGATCTTCCGCGGCTGTACCGGGAAACTTCGGACGGCGGACTGTCCCGCTTCGTGCATCGCGGCCGCACGGTCCGCGACACGCGTGACGCCGGTTGTTGACATTCATTCCGTCTTTTCTGAAAATACAGGCAGGTTCAAAACAAAACCGCAGTCAATATGAAAAAAACGTCATTCGCATTGTTGTTCTGTTGTTGTTCGGCGTTCGCCGTGCCCGTGTGGACGGTGTCCTCTCAAGGCGGCGCGTTCCCGGCGGCGTCGCTCGATTCGGGAAACATCATGCGCGCGCCCGGCGCGTATCTCGAAGAGTTCAACAATTCCGGCGCGTGGTCGCATGCCGGAAACTGCAACCTCGCCAAACTGAACGACGGATTGTTTTCATCCGTGGGCGGACAGATGGTCACGGTCGGCGACAACGCTGTGATCGAACTTCATTTCCCCGGAACGGCCGACGTGTCTTCGCTACGCGTTTTCACCCAATCCAACGGGCGTTGCGGGATCAGCGTTGAAAAGGTTTCCTGCGGAATCGAAGGGGAATACACCGTGATTTCTTCGACGGCCTATTCTTCGATGCCGGAAGGCAACAACTACCAGCGGTTCACTTTCGAGAACGAAGACAGCTCGGTGTTCGCGAGCGGGTGCGACTCCATCAAAATCGAATTCGGCACGATGCACAACAACGGCACGATCGTGCAGGAGATCGAAGTGACGGGCGTGATAACCGCGTCGTCGTCCTACACCGTCAGGTTCCTGGACAAAGACGGCGTCCAGATCGGAACCTCGCAGACCGTCGCGTCGGGCGAAGACGCGACGCCTCCGACTCCGCCGGAAGTCTCCGGTTTCACGTTCCTCGGGTGGGAGCCCTCGTTCGAAGCGATCGTCGCCGACACGGATTGCCGGGCTGTCTACATCGACAACAACGCGCCGGCGTGGACGAATTCGGTCTGGAACGGAACGACGTCGACTCCGGCGAGCGGCAACCTCCTGCGGCAGAGCGGCGCGACGGTCACCGACGTCACCGGAAAATCCTGCTGGAACAATCCGGGATCGCTCGGAACGATTTCCACGATCGTCGACGGCGAAATAGGCGGCGGCAACATCGGAAACCGCGCTTACGGCATAGCGGCTAATTCGCAGATCGAACTGCGTTTTCCGGGCGCGTCGAACGTCCGCGCGGTGCGTCTGTACGCATACATCAACGGCAGCGCTGAAATAAATCTTCTCACCATATCTTCCGTCGAGGCGGAATTCGACGGACGTTTCA
>JAZUJQ010000141.1:0-3243 GCA_045642845.1 Kiritimatiellia bacterium | reverse complement strand
CTCCACGGGCCGCACGGACCACAGCGGCGGCTTCCTCTGCTTCCACGAAAAGCTCGCGACCCGCCTCGCGGACCGGGTCGCCGAGACGCTTTTCGCCGAACGCAACGAGCTTTTTCTCAGGAATTTCACGCCGAAATTCCGCGCCCGGCCGACCTCGGCGGAACGGTGAACCGACTCACGGCTCTGCGGACGACGGTCCGAAACCGCAACGGCCGTCCGCCGCGGCTCACTCCGGTATGCGGTAAAGGTGCGACTCGTCGAGTCCGAGGCGCGAAATGATTTCCGGAGCGCGCGCCGGCACGAAGCAAAGCTGCGAAGGATGATGCGCGTCCGACGCGAGGTAGAACCTGCACCCCTCGTCTTTGGCCAGACGGAACAGACGCAACCGCGTTTCCTCGCGTTCGGTCCAGCCCTTCGGAAAACTCGCGCAGTTGATTTCGACGCCCGCTCCGCGTTCGGCGAAAAACCGCATGCACGCGCGGAACCGGCGTTCATCCACGGCCGCATAGACCTCGTCCTGATCGCCCTCGCTGAAAATCAGCTGCGTGACCATGTGCGCGATTCCCACCTTGCGCCACGGCAACGGCAGTCCGGCGAGTTCCTCGAGCCGGGTCACGAACAGTTCCGCGACCTTTCCGGCCGTGTCGCACGACGACGGACGGACGAAGTCCTTCATGTGGAAATGGTCCGGAGGAATCACGATGAAGTCGAACTTGTCGTAATTCTCCGGCGCGAGGCCGAGTTTTCTCCCTCCGCAATACTCGGTTTCGCACCCGAACACCATGCGCACCGAACCGTTCTCCGGCAGCGGCAGCGCGCGCCGCACGTGCGCGATGTCCTGCGGAACGTACCAGCCTGACGCGCCGGGCACGGCGCGATCCCAAAGGTGATCCGTCACGCACTGCACGGTGTACCCGTGCGTCGCGGCGTGCGCGAGCAGACGCGCCGGCGCCTGCTCGGCGTCGCCGGAACACGACGAGAGCCCGGAATGGCAATGCAGGTCGTGGTCTACCGGAAACGGTTTCACTCCGCGGTGAAAGCGACAAGCTGCCAGGCGCGGACGCGCGGGAACGAGAAAGAGCCGTCCTCTCCCGCCGTGAACGTCTTGCCGGACACGACGGCCTTGAGCGTTTTCACACCGGGAATCGTGATCTTGACGTCGGACTTGTCCGTCTTGCCCGTGTGCACGAGCATGTAGTACGGACGCTTGCCGTAGCTCGAGCAGTCGATCTTGCGCACCGTGACGTCGCGGTCGCCGCAGGCGCCGGACACGATCTTCGAAGGCAGCGCGGGAAGCGCCAGATAGTTCAGGTTGAACTCGCGGACCGGACCCGGGAAGCCGCGCGAGAAGCAGCTGCCCATCAGGTATCCGAGATTCACGGGATCGCCTTCCGCCATCGCCCACACCTCGTTCATCATGCACGCGCGGCCAGCGCGCTCCATGTCGCACATGTGGTAGCCGACGAGACGCTCGTCGCCCTTCTTGTACACCATGTTCTCGTTGAGCGAATAGTGGCGCACGATCGTCTGCGTTCCGTTGGCGTTGCGGTACGCCTTGAACGCATCGGGATCGTTGACGGAATAGAGCCGGTTGAACGGCATCGCGAGGTAGATCCCGGTCTGGCCGTTGTAGTTCTCGGGATCGTCGCCCGGACACGCGTGCTGCCATTCGAACTTGCCCCACGTGCCGGCGGGCTCGCGGCGCTGTTTGAGGAACGCGTGCGATGCGAGAGTCTCCGCGGGCGTCACGCACTTGGGCTCCTTGGCGCCCGCCGCGGCGAACGTGGATTTGACGAGGCCCGGAGCATCGGTCAGAAGCCCGCCGCCGGAAATGCCGGGACCGGGCTCGGACGATTCGCTGTCGAGAATGACCTGAGCCCCGGGCAGGCCCTTTTCAACGAGATACGCGCGGAGCTCGGCGAGGAACTGCACGCGGCGCTTGTGCCACCACGCGATGTATTTGTCGTACAGCTGGCGGTTGTTCTTGAGATCGTCGCGCGAAACGGACATGTTGCCGTTCGCCTCCTTCGCGAAGCGCGCGCGGGTCGCGTCGCTGAAGCTCACGGGCCATTCGGTGGGACGGGTGCGGAAGAACGCGCCGACGAACCTGGCCTTGTCCTTGAAACGCAGGATCGTGCCGTCGAAAAGCTGCTTGGTCGCCGCGACGGACTCGGGGTCGGTGACGTCGATGTTCGCGCCTTCGGTCCACCAGATGTGCGTGTAGTTCTTTTCGCCGTTGAGCGTTTCGGCGCGTTTCTGGTCGCCGAACGCGGGCTTGCCGTTGTACGCGGCGCCTTTGTTGCCCACCCATTCGTAGTACGGCAGGACGTCGAACCCGTAACGGGTCATGATTTCGAGCGCGCGCTCCCAGAGGGAGTTGACCTCCGGAGTGCTCGCCCACGCCCACTGCGGACGGATGAAATCCGGATCCCAGTGCTGGACGTGGCCGAACTCGAGAAGGTCCTTCATGTACGTGTTGACGCCGAGGACCTTCATCTGGCGGGCCTTGTGCTCGAACCAGTCGTAGCGGTTGGCGCACTGGGGGTTGTCGCCCTGAAGCGGACCGCCGTCGCTCATCTCCTCGCGCCAGAAAATGTGGCGGCGCGGCAGCCCGGCGGGAAACGCCTGACGCGCGTAGCACATCTTTTCATCGGGAAGTTCGCAGAGCATGATGCGTGAAACGGCGATGCCCGAAGACATCGGCTCGTGGTCGCGTCCGTACTGCGCCACGACGAAGTCGAAGCCGTCCTCCGGCTTGTTGAAAACCGGTTCGCGGATTTCTTCGCCCTTGTTGTTCCTGCGCGGCGCGCCGTTCGCGTCGAGCACGGGCCTGGTGCTCTCGCAGTAGTCTTTCGTGAAATCCATGAGCGACGTGTAGCACGTCCACTGCTCCCACGCGCCGCTCTGCGGCAGATCGAGCGACTCGGGATGGTTGTCGACGTACTTCGGTTCCCAGGCGTCGCCCAGCGCGGCTCCGGTGCAGAACGAACGGCACGAACCCGTGGCGCGGTTGTGGATGAGATAGGTGCGCGGCTTGTCGTCCGGGTAATCGAGCACGACCACGTACGAACCGTTGGCCTTGAGCCCTTTGCCCTTGCCGAGGCGGTACGAGAAAAACGAACTCTCGTCGCGGAGCATCGGCATCACGCGGCAATCGCGGTCGAGGATCTTTTCGACGCGGCTGCCGCCTTCGGGATACTCACGGAACCCGTGATCCTTCTGGGTGCAGTCGGCGGTGTCAAG
>JAZUJQ010000140.1:0-5296 GCA_045642845.1 Kiritimatiellia bacterium | reverse complement strand
CGCCGATCCGCAGGTGCTGCTGCTGGACGACGTGACGTCCGCCCTGGACGCAGCCACGGAACGCCGCATCCAGGACACGCTGGCGCGCCTCATGCGCGGCCGCACGTCGATCGTGGCTACGCAGCGCGTCTCGATGGCGCTGCGCTGCGACAAGGTGCTGGTCATCGAAAACGGCTGCATCACCGCGTTCGGGGCGCCGTCCGAACTCCGCCACCGCACCGGCACGTTCTTCGCGCGCCTGTGCGAGGAACAGCTCGCCGGAATCGCGGCGGAGTGACCGGTCGACATTCGGCCAACGGGTGCAAAATAAGAAACAGTTTTAGAAAAATTTGCTTATTTTGACAAAAAATACAAAATAAGTAAAAGTACTTTTACCTATTGTGCAAATAATATTCGTCATGATAGAATCAGCGGTAAATTAGGAGGTTGTCGATGCTTTCCAAGGACATGTTTCAAAATCGCGCGAAATTAGACAATCCATGGTGGGAAACCGGAAATGTCGCAAATGAATACGCATACGCAATCGCACGCTTGTCATTGGACGAGTTGTACAGCAGAATACTTCCTGGCGGTCCGCGCCGGGCGCTGCTGCTTATGGGACCTCGGCGCGTTGGAAAGACCTGGCTGCTGCAACACGCCATCCAACGCCTTCTGAAAGAAAATGTATATTCTCCGCGGCAGATCATTTACTTTTCCCTTGACGTGCCGGTATACAATGGCATCGGACTGGAAGAACTTATCAACACCGCTGCGGAAATCACCGGCATTTCGACCAAAACGGACAAACTCATTGTCTTTTTTGACGAAATTCAGTACTTGAAAGACTGGGAATCGCATCTGAAGACTCTTGTCGATTCCTATTCGAACATCCGCTTCGTCGCATCTGGATCCGCCGCATCGGCATTGCAACGCGGGAGCATGGAAAGCGGAGCCGGCCGTTTCTCCGACATGCTGCTGGGTCCTCTTTCCTTCCGGGAATTCATCCACTTGACGGGCAATGAATCCATTTTCACCGAAAGATCACTTGACACATCCTGCGGGACGTTGGAAATTCCTTCAACCGAATCAATTGAGACCGCGAACAGGCTTTTTCTCGATTATATAAATGCCGGCGGTTATCCGGAATTGGTAATGCACGCCGACGTGCGTGAAAATGCCGTGCAATTCATTCAGCGCGATATCGTTGACAAAGTGCTTCTGCGCGATCTTCCAAGTCTGTATCACATAGATGACGTCCGGGATTTGCAGTCGTTTTTCTCATATCTCGCATTTCACACCGGATCCGTGCAGTCATATGAAAATCTCTCGCAAGGATCGGGACTGTCCAAACACACGGTCGGCAATTTCCTCCATTATCTGGAAGACGCCTTTTTAATCGTCCGGCACAATCGCATTGATATAAACGCCTTGTCTTTGCAGCGTGCAACGCAATTCAAACTGTATCTCACGAATCCGTCGCTTCGCGCCTCCATGTTCCAACCAGTTCGAAACGCCGACGACCCGTGGCTTGGAAACGTCGTGGAAACCGCCATTTCCGCCCAACTTGGATTTGGAGCCGAGCGCGCTCTGTGGAGATACGCAAACTGGAAAACATCCGGACGCAGTCAAGGAGAAGTGGATTTCGTCAAGCTGCACCCCGGATCTTTCAGACCCATGTCCTGTCTGGAAGTCAAATGGTCGGATGGTCCATTTGACCATGTATCTGAACTGGACAAAGCAATTTCATTCACGGAACAGAACAACCTCTCTCAATTGCTTGTTACAACCAGAACCCAGCAAGGCATCCGACATGCCAATAACACAGAGATATTGTACATTCCGACTTCACTTTACGCTTATTCACTTGACAAATCAAAATGTGCAAAATAAGAAACGGTTTTAGAAAAATTTTCTTATTTTGACGCAAAACTCAAAATAAGTAAAAGTACTTTATCTTATTTTGACTCAATTTGACCGATTCCGACGGTAAAACGCCTGAACGGGGCCCATTTTTCAGGTCTTGTCCAATTCCCTTTTGATAGATTGATGTCCGTTCACCCGTCACGGTGCCGGGAAGGACGGCCCGCCTTTGGAAGGCCTTCCAAGGGCGGGTCCGCGGTGACGAGGCGACCGACCACCGCGCGCGCTCATTCGTTCGTATGTCGTCCGTTGCAATCCGCGCCGGTCAGTTCAACTTCGCTTTGAGTTCGCGGAGGCGGTCGAGTTTGCGCGAGGCGTCTTCCTCGATTTTCTTTCTGGCGGCCGCCTGTTCTTCATCGAGGGACTTGAGCATCGCGCGGGACTCGTCGCGGAGACGGGCCGCGGCGTCCGGATCGGACTTCTGCGTCTCTGCGATTTTCGCCTGGGCTTCGGCTATCTTCGCCTTGCGCGCGGCGGCGAGCGCGTCAAGCGCCGCGGTTTTGTCCCTGTCGATCGTCAGCAGCGACGGGAACTCCGCCCGCTCGTCGGGCGTGAGTTTCGTTTCCATCGCCTTGCGCTGCGCGATCGAAAGGTGCATCGAAAGCAGTTTTTCAAGGTCGTCACCGGTGACGACACCGGCGATTTCCTTCTTTTCCGGCATCTTGCCGACGATTTTCTCGAAATCCCCGGCGAAGGAATCCGGCGTGGCGAACTGCGATGCGCCGAGACGGCCGAGTTCGTTGCCCTCGGAGTCGAGGACGACGTACGTCGGCACGCCGCGGATGCCGTATCGGTTCATCATGCGCGCGTTGCGGTCGCGGAATTCCTCGGGAACGAGCGACCGTTCGCGCGGACTGTCGATGGTGACGAGCATAACGCGCCCTTCGGCCCACTTTTCGAACTCCTTTTTCGAAAAGACGCTCTTCTCCATGAGCATGCACCAGCCGCACCAGTCGCTGCCGGTGAACTTGAGCAGGACGGGAAGTCCGTGCTCCTTGGCCATCGCGGCCGCGGCGTCGTAATCGTGCGTCCACGATCCCGGCGCCGCGCCCTTGCGCATCGCCTTTTCTCCGGCGGATGCGGAGACTGCGAACAGAACCGAAAAAAGAATCGTCGCGATGTTTTTCATTTTAAACGGATGATTTGAATGTTGGAACCCGGATCACTGCTCGCCCGACGAGAACACGGTCTGGCCGGATTCCGTTTCGACGATCGTGAAGCTTTCGGCCTGACGCAGCGGTTCGCTCTTGAACGAAAGGCGCGCCTTGTAACCGTTCTGGATGTCGCGGATGAGCGCGGAATCCTCGTTCTTGAGGCGATCCAGCACCGTGGGATGCACGCACACCGTGAGCCCGGTCTCCTTGCCTTCCTCGGTGAGCAACGCGGTGAGCGAACGCAGACGGCGCTGGATGTCGACCGAAAGCTGCCACGGCGATTTGATGTCGCCGTGTCCGTGGCAGTACGGGCACGGATTGTGCACCTGCTGCAGGAGCGACTGCTCGAAGCGCTGGCGCGTCATCTCGAGCAGACCGAGCTCGGAAATCGGAGTGACGTTCGTGCGCGCCTTGTCGCGGCGGCACGCCTGCTTGAGCGCGCGGAACACCTGCTGCTGGTGCTTGCGGCTCTTCATGTCGATCAGGTCGAGCACGACCAGACCGCCGATGTTGCGGATGCGCAGCTGGCGCGCGACCTCCTCGACGGCCTCGAGGTTCACCGCGAGAATCGCCTCCTCCTGAGAACCCTTGCCCTTGTAACGGCCGGTGTTCACGTCGACGGCGATGAGCGCTTCGGTTTCGTCGATCACGAGATATCCGCCCGACTTGAGCGGCACCTTGCGGCGGAACGCCTCTTCGATCTGCTGCTCGACGCCGTAATGGTCGAAGATCGGGTAATTGCCGTCGTAATGCTGCACGAGATTCTTGGCGTGGCGCGAAATGCGCGCGCATTCCTTGCGGACGCGTTCGTAGACGACCGGATCGTCGACGATGATGCGGTCGACGTCCTCGGTCATCCAGTCGCGCACGACGCGCATGACCAGATCCGGCTCCTCGTAGACGCAGCACGGCGCCGGAAGTTCGCGGATGGCGGCCTTCATGTCGGCGTACGCGCCGAGCACGACGCGCAGATCGCGCACGAAAGCGGTGTGCGAAACGCCCTGACCGGCGGTGCGCACGACGAGTCCGCAGTCCGACGGGATGAGGCGCTGGAGACGGTCGAGGATCTTCTTGAGGCGTTTGCGTTCCTCGCCGTCGCTGATCTTGCGCGACACTCCGCGCAGCGTGCCGCCCGGCATGAGAACCAGGTAGCGTCCCGGAATGGAAAGCGACGCGGTGATGCGCGGGCCCTTGGTGCCGATGGGCCCCTTGGAAACCTGGACCGCCACGACCGAACCGATCGGAAAGCGCTTGGCGATCTCCTCGTTGGTCAGGCGTTTGGAATCGTTGCGGTTTTTGCCGCGGTCCCGGCCGCGTTCGTCCGAATCGTCGGAGGAATCGCCGGCGCCGTCGTCGTCGAGCAGCGAATCGTCGTCGGGATTCATGTCCCAGTAGTGCAGAAACGCGTTCTTGCGCATGCCGATGTTCACGAACGCCGCCTGGAGGTCGTTCTCGAGGTTCTGGATGCGGCCTTTGTAGATCGAGCCCACGAGGCGTTCCTCGGTCGGATGCTCGACCTGGAATTCCTCGAGACGGCCGTTCTCGAGCACCGCGACGCGCGTTTCGAGTTTTTCGGCGTTGATCACGATTTCGCGGCGGAGATGGTTTTCCGCGCGGGTGATCCACTTGAATTTGAAAAAGTTTTTATTGAACATTTGTCATTGTCCTTTCTACGGCTCTTCGCCGGGTTGTGACGGGTGAAGGTGAACGCCGTGGGCGAGGCCCAGCAGCGCGAGAGTTGAAATTGTGAACGTGCCTCCGTAACTCACAAGCGGAAGCGGGATGCCGGTTACGGGGAGAAGTCCGACCGTCATTCCCATGTTCACGAAAACGTGCGTGAAAATAATCGCGGCGACGCCGGTGCAGATGATGCGCCCGACGCCGTTGTTCGCCCGAGCGCCGATCCACACGACGCTCCCGAGGAGCAGCGCGTAGAGCGCGAGCATCGCGGAACTGCCGAGAAAACCTGTCTCTTCGGCGTAAACCGAAAACACGAAATCCGAACTCGAAACCGACGCCGGCAGATATCCGAGGATGTTCTGCGTGCCGTTGCGGTAGCCCTTGCCGCGCGGACCGCCCGAGCCGACGGCGATTTCGCTCTGCCGTCTGTTCCAGCCCGCTCCGAGAGGATCGCGTTCGGGTTCGATGAACACGAGGATGCGGTCCTTCCAATGGCCGTACACGAAGCGGTCCGTCACGGCCAGGACTTTCTCGCGGCGGCCCGGCGGCAGCCGCTCCGGCAC
>JAZUJQ010000139.1:0-3481 GCA_045642845.1 Kiritimatiellia bacterium | reverse complement strand
CGTCCTGCCTGTCTTACACGTCCTACCACCGCAGCGGCGCATGTTTTCCGGCCGTCGGAGTTTTTCAACCCCGCGCATCGGCAACCAGAGTCTTCAGATTGTAAACGACCAGCGCGTTTTTTCCATTCGGTTTTCATTGTGCTATACTGAATCCCATGAAGACAACTCTTTCGTTTTTCTCGGCGGCGCTCGTCGCCGGGTGCGCGTTCGCGGGTCAGCAGCTGCTCAATCTTCCGGATTGCCCCGAAGGCGGACGTTTCAAGGTTCCCGAAGACCGCGTGTGGCCGGAAAAGCCGGGCGACGCCGACATCTGCCTGTGGCACAACGACCGTTTCGCGGCGTGCAGCGTCGTGATCGACGACAATTTCCGGATCGATCACGAATGGTGGCTCGGACTCGGCGAAGAGCTCGGTGTCAGATTCACCTGGTTCGTCATCACGGACGGCATCGTGAAAGGCGACGGCGAAGGCACGTTCCAGGGGAGCTGGAGCGAATGGCAGAAACTCGCGGACGCCGGACACTCGATCCAATCGCAGACCACGAACCACCGCTACGATCCGAAGGCGAAAAAGCGCACGGCGGGAACGAAGCTGCTTTCCGAAGAGGAACTGACGGCTATGTACCGCGATTCGCTTGAAATCATAAACGCGAACATCACCAACAATTTCGCGTGCACGATCGCCTATCCGAACGGGGACGCCCATCCGGACGTCGCCGGAAAATTCGCGATCGCCTGCCGCGGCGAACGCACGGAACCGAACGCGCCGAACGCCATGAATTATCTGGACGCCAACCGCGGCGTCGACGGCATTGAATTCGTCGATGCCGTTTCCGGAAAATTCACGACGACGATGCCGCAGTGGCTCGCGTCTAACGGCGATCTCAAGCGCGGACTCAACGTCGTGCGCCACCATTTCGTCCACGCCGGCAAAAGCGAAGCCGAACGCGCCGCGCGTGCGGCGAAGATCGAAAAAGAAGTGCGGTGCATCGCCGCGCTCAAGGACGATCTTCTCTGGGTCTGCCGTTTCGACGACGCGATGAAATACGCCCAGGAACGCGACACCGCGAAACTCACCGTCACGGAAAACACGGCGGACGCGATATCGTTCGAACTTTCGGACGACATGAAGGACGGCGTTTTTTCGTTTCCGCTCACCGTGAAGGTGCGTCTGCCGGACGATTGGAAATCCGCGGGCGCGACGCAGGGCGGAAAGGCGGTCGGCGTCGAATTCACGGAGCACGACGGCGCGCCGTTCGCGCTCGTGCACGCCGTGCCGGACAACGGGACCGTCAAGCTTGTTAAATGACGGCGGTCCTGTTCCTTCTGCCGATACTCTTTCTCCTTTCGGCGTTTTTTTCCAGTTCGGAAACCGTTTTGTTTTCGCTGACGGGCGCGATGCGCGCCCGCATGGCGGAACGCAGTCCGCGTTCGGAAAAACTCATCGCGCGCTGTCTCGCCGACAAGGCGATTCTGTTCTCCACGATTCTCGTCGGCAACACGTTCGTCAACTTCGCGATATCGGCGATAGGTTACATGGCTTTCCGGCGCGCGCTTCCGGGAATGGGCTGGGTCGCCGTGCCGGTCATGACCGTGCTCCTGCTCGTTTTCGGAGAAATCACTCCGAAACGTCTGGCGCTGCGGTACGCCGAACGCCTGGCGCCGGCGTGCGCGCGTCTGCTCGTTTTCTGGCGCTGGATTCTTTCGCCGTTCAACGTGATGCTGCGCGCCACGTCGAAAGCGTTCGCGCCCGCGCTCGAACGCGAACGCAGGGCGCTGTCCGACGAAGAACTCGTTTCGGTGATGGACGCCGCCGCCGAGCACGGCGACATATCGTCGGACTTCGCTGAAATGATCGAAGGCGCGCTGCGTCTGTCCGATCTTTGCGCGAACGACGAAATGACGCCGCGCGTTGATATCGCCGGCTACGACATCGACCGCGACGAAGGTTTCCGGGCGGAGGTTCTGAAAACGACCCTGCACAAATTTCTGCCGGTGTTCAAGCGCACGCCGGACGCCATCGAGGGCGTGATAGAAGTCGCGACCGGCGAAATCACAGACGCGCTTTTCGTTCCCGAAACCGTAGCGCTCGACGATCTGCTGCTCACGTTCGCGAAAAGCGGCAAGCCCCTCGCCGTGGTGCTGGACGAATACGGCGGCACGGCCGGCATCATAACGCCGAACGACATCGTCGAACTCATCGTCGGACCGGAGGCGTTCGGGTCGGAATCAGTGGAACCGCAGTTTCTGAAAACGGGACACAACTCCTGGGAGATCGACGGCCGGGTGAGTCTGGACGAAATCAACCGCGAGCTCGATCTGGAGCTCGAGGCCGAGGGCGCGGACCGTCTCGCCGGCTGGCTGCAGTTCCACGCCGAACGCATCCCTCACGTCGGTCAGGAAATCGAAGCCGACGGCTGCCGCGCGACGGTGCTGAAACGCCGCCACCGCCGCGTGACGCTGGTGCGGCTTGAAATTCTTTCGCGTCCCGACGCCGACACGGACGAGGAAATCATGGCGGACACCGACGAAGCGGTCGAGAAGACCGAGGAGGACGACGAATGAGCGTTTTTCTTCTGCTGCTCGCCGTGCTCGCGTCGCTCGCTTTCGCCGCTTTCTGCGCCGGCGCCGAAACGTGTTTTCTTTCGGTGAGCCGCGAACGCGTGCTGCACCTCGCCCGCGAGGGCGGAGCGAAGGCGAAAATCGTCCAGAAGGCGTTGTCGGACATGTCGCTCACCACGACCACTCTTCTCATCGGAAACAACATCGCGTCCGTCGCCTATTCGGCGGCCACGACGGCGCTTATCGCGGATCTGTGCAACGATTCGACGTGGCGCTCGGTGTGGAGCTTCGCCGCCGCGTTTCTCGTGCTCTACGTTTCGGAATTCATGCCGAAACTCCTGTGCGCGGCGCGGCCGCTCCGGCGTTCGCTGCGCCTCGCGCGGACGTACGCGGCGGTGGAGATTTCGCTCAAGCCGCTTTCGCGGATCGCGTTGAAACTCACGGATGTTTTCATGCACGGGCGCAAGGACGTGAAATACAAGGTCACATCCGACGACCTCATCCGCATTCTTCAGGACCGCAAGGACGGCGTCTGTCTTTCGAATCTCGAAAGCGCGATCATTTCGCGCATCATGGTGCTGAAAATCAAAAAGAAGCCGATAACGGCCGATGCGATACTTTCCGCGCTGAAGGAATACGATTGAAGCGCATCCGCGCGTTCAAACGCACAGCCACACGCACATGTCCGTTTCGCCGCGGTTTGCGAACGCGAAATACGGAATGAGACGCAGTTCGCACGGTTCGTATTCGCGCGAGTACGAATAGAGCGGTCCGGAAACTCCTCCGACGCGGCGGCGCGCGCGGGCGATCAGGTCGACCGTGCCGAGTTCGGAATTGCGCTCCCGTCTGAATCCGGTTTTTTCCGGCAGTTCGATCGCGCGCAGATTTTCGCCGTTGTCGACGCTCTCCGCGCAATACACC
>JAZUJQ010000138.1:0-4285 GCA_045642845.1 Kiritimatiellia bacterium | reverse complement strand
GCCGATGTTGAAAAGCTCCTCGCGGCCGAGCGTCGTGGAATCGATGCAGCCGACGATGCCGGAGACGATGTCGTCCACGTACGTGAAATCGCGGAGCATGTCGCCGTTGTTGAAAACCTTGATCGGGCGACCGGAGAGCATCGCGTCGGCGAAAAGCCACATGGCCATGTCGGGCCGGCCCCAGGGTCCGTAGACCGTGAAAAACCGCAGCCCCACCGTCTGCAACCCGAAAAGATGCGAGTAGGTGTGCGCGAGCAGTTCGTTGCTCTTCTTCGTGGCGGCGTAGAGCGAAACCGGCGAATCCACGCGGTCGTCCTCCGAAAACGGCATCTTTTTGTTGCCGCCGTACACGCTGGACGACGAGGCGTAGACGAGGCGCGGCGTCTTCGCGTGACGGCAGCATTCGAGCACGTTCACGAACCCGCAGAGATTGCTCTGCACGTAGACGTGCGGATTCTCAAGCGAATAGCGCACGCCGGCCTGCGCGGCGAGGTTCACGACCTGGTCGAACCCGTGGGCCGCGAACACGGCCTCGAGAGCCGGCAGATCCGAAATGTCCGCGCGCACGCCGGTGAACGACGGATGCGCGGTCAACCGCGCCCAGCGCGCTTCTTTGAGCGCGACCGGATAGTAATCGCAGAAATTGTCGAGGCCCACGACGTCGTGCCCGAGCGCGAGAAGACGCTCGGACAGCGCCATGCCGATGAACCCGGCCGCGCCGGTGACGAGTATTTTCATGGTGCGGATTATATCACGGACTCACTCGCCCTTGGAAACGGCCAGAAGACCGCTGCGGGAAAGCGTGACGATCGTGAACGGACGCAGCAGTCGGAGGAAGTCCTCCACCTGCTCCGGCTCTCCGACGAACTGGAGCGTGAGCGACGAATCGCGCACGCCGGCGACGGTCGCGCCGAAAAGCGTGGCCGTGGAGAGCAGTTCGCCGCGGTGCTGGCGCGGCACGCCGACCTCGGCGAGCACGAGCTCGCGCACGATGTGGCGCTCTTCGGTGAGATCGACGACCTTGACGACGTCCACGAGCTTGTTGAGCTGTTTCGTCACCTGCTCGATGACGGCCTCGTCGCCCGGCACGGTGATGGTCATCCGCGAGAAACGCGGGTCGGCGCAGGGACCGACGTTGAGCGATTCGATGTTGTAACCGCGCCCGGAGAAAAGACCGACGACGCGCGAAAGCACGGACGGCTGGTTTTCGACGGTGGCGCTGAGAATGTGTTTTCCTGTGACGTTCATCGGCCGGACCCTCACTTGAATTTGCGGATGAGATCGGCGAGCGTGCGGCCTGGCGGGATCATCGGTTCGATGTCGGCCTCCGGCTCGACCATGAACTCGATCACCCAGACGTTGTCGTCCGAGAACGCCTTTTTGAGCACGGGCATGACGTCCTTTTCCTCGGTCACGCGCGCGCCGCGCGCCCCGTACGCCTCCGCGAGCTTCACGAAATCCGGCAGATACGGCTCGTCTCCGTTCGATTCGATGCGCTCCTGCGGAAGACGGTTCCGGCGCGTGAGCACCGTCATCGAATGCACGTGATCGTAGAAGAGGTCCTGCCAGAGCCGGACGTTGCCGAGATACGTGTTGTTGAGAATGACGATTTTGACCGGCAGCTTGTGTTCGACGGCGACGACCAGCTCCTGCACGTTCATCTGCACGCCGCCGTCGCCGGTGATGCAGACGCACAGTTCGCCCGGCCGCCCGAGCTGCGCGCCGATGATCGCCGGCAGACCGTATCCCATCGTGCCGAGGCCGCCGGAAGACAGGAACGAGCGCGGCTTTTCGTGGTCGAGGAACTGGCACGACCACATCTGGTTCTGCCCGACGTCCGTCGAAATCACGGCGTTTCCGGCGCACAGTTCGTTCACCGCGCACAGCACGCGCTGCGGCATCAGGGCCCCGCGCGGCGACGGATCGTAGCGGAACGGATCCTCCTCTTTCCATTTCGCGCAGAGCGCGGTCCAGTCCGCGTGCTTCGCCGCGCGCACCTGCGGCAGCAGTTCGCGCAGCACCGGAAGGATGTCGCCCACGACCGGCAGATCGCACCGCACGCTCTTGCCGATCGCGGAAGGATCGACGTCGATGTGCGCGATTTTCGCCTTCGGAGCGAATTCGGAAATCTTGCCCGTTACGCGGTCGTCGAAACGCGCGCCGACCGAAATGAGAAGGTCGCACTCGGCGAGCGCCTTGTTCGCGGCGATCAAGCCGTGCATGCCGATCATGCGCAGCGAAAGCGGATCGGATTCTGGGAACGAGCCGAGTCCCATCAACGTCGTCGCCACCGGGATTCCGGCTTTGTGGGCGAGCTCCGAAAGCTCGGCCGACGCACCGGCGGAAATGACGCCGCCGCCGGCGTAGAGAAGCGGCCGCGACGAGCCGTCGATGAGCTGCGCAAGGCGTGAAATCATCTTCGGATGGCCTTCGTAGGACGGACGGTAGCTCGTGCGCTCGAACGTCTCCGGGAACGGCTCGGACGACTTCGCGATCTGCACGTCCTTCGGAACGTCGATCAGCACCGGACCGGGCTTGCCCGTGGAAGCGATGTGGAACGCCTCGACCATTACGCGCGGAAGGTCGTCGACGTTGCGCACGAGAAAATTGTGCTTCGTGATGCTGCGCGTGATGCCGCAGGTGTCGGCCTCCTGGAAGGCGTCGTTGCCGATGACGCCCGTCGCCACCTGACCGGTGATCGCGACGAGCGGGATGCCGTCCATGTTCGCGGTGGCGAGCCCCGTGACGATGTTGGTGGCCCCCGGGCCGGAAGTCACGACCATGCAGCCGACCCTGCCCGTCGCACGGGCGTAACCGTCGGCCATCAGAGACCCGCCCTGTTCGTGGCGCGGCAGGATCAGATGGAGTTTTTTCGATTTCGCCAATTCGTGGAACACGTCGAGGATCGTGCCGCCGGGATAAGCGAACAACGTGTCGCACCCGAGGCGCTCGAGTCCTTCGACCACTATACGCGCACCGGATCGCGGCGTGACGCGCTTCGCGGTGCATTGACGGTCAGAGCCGCTCGCGCGGCCCGCTTCACTCTTCATTTGTCGTCTTTCGTGTTGTATGCGCGGCATGTCGCGCCGTGCATGGGTTGTGCCGGCATGTCACGCCGGCGTATGCGTGGAAAACGCGGAACAAGAGTATGCAAAACGGCTTGCCGTGTCAAACAAGACGGACCGGATTCAAAAAAAACGGAAGCGGCCGTCGCGCCGCAGGTGCACGGAAACGGGTTTGGAAATCAGAGGCGTCCGCCCGGTCCGGTTTGCCACCGCGCGCGCGTTTTGATAGTGTACGCGGTCAAGCAAAAAGGAGACGATGTCGATGTACACGATTGTCCAGCATCCTCTCGTCCAGCACCGCATGGCGTTGCTGCGAGATGTCGAAACGAAGCCCAAACTGTTCCGCGAACTGGTTTGCGAGATTTCACGTTTTCTTGCGTTCGAGGCGTTGCGCGATCTTCCGATGCGCGACGTGAAAGTCCAGACCCCGGTCGCGGTCGCCGACGGCAGAAAAGTTTCCGGCAACATCGTCATCACCCCGATTCTGCGCGCCGGCATGGGAATGCTCAACGGCGTGCTCGAATGCGTGCCGTACGCGACGGTCGGCGTGCTCGGAATGCAGCGCAACGAGGAAACGGCCGAGCCGATCCCCTACTACGCCAAGCTTCCGCAGGCGCACGACGATTCCTACGTGATCGTGGTCGACCCGATGCTCGCGACCGGCGGTTCGGGGTGCGACGCGATCGCCACGCTCAAGAAAGCCGGCTTCAAAAAGATCGTGTTCCTGTGCATCGTGTCATGCCCCGAAGGTCTTGCGAAAATGGAAAGCCGGCACCCCGACGTGCCGGTCTACACGGCGGTGGTGGACGACCGTCTCAACGAGCGCCATTACATCGTTCCCGGTCTGGGCGACGCGGGCGACCGCCTCTTCGGCACGCTCTGAAAATTCCGGACGGGTTCATGGCTGAAACGGCTTTCACCGCGAGGCGCCGCGGCGTCGCGCAACTTCTCGGCGGCGGCGCCGGCGCGTTTTTCGCGCTCGTGCTGCTGGTCGTCGTGGCGGCGTGCTCGAGCGCGCCCTTCCGCAATCCTCAGAACGCGCTCAACATCCTGCGCCAGTGCTCGTACAGCGGCATCATCGCGCTGGGCATGACGCTCGTGATAGTCACCGGGTGCATCGATCTCTCGGTGGGTTCCATGTTCGCGTTCTGCGGCGTGTCGGCCGTGACTCTGGTCGCGCTGATCCCGGCGGGCGCTCTGAAGTCGGATCGTAGCCATGT
>JAZUJQ010000137.1:0-4160 GCA_045642845.1 Kiritimatiellia bacterium | reverse complement strand
TCTAGGCACTGACGTGACGTGGCTCGACACTTTCATGGATTTCGTGAATTGGAAAAACCCGCGGCTCGTCGGAACCGATTCGGTGAAGGGCCGCACGTGCGATCTGCTCGACGTCGAACCTCCGGTCTCGTTCGACAAGTGCAAGAAAGCCAGATTGTGGATCGACCGCGCGCAGAAGTGCGTGATGCAGGCCGCGCAGCTTGACGGCGAGGGACGCGAACTGCGCCGTCTCTGGATCCGCGCCGTGCAAAAGGTCTCGGATCGTTGGATATTCAAGGATCTCGAAGTCGAAACTCCGGCGTCGGGACACCGCACTCGTCTGCACTTCGACAAGGTTGAATTTCCGGGAGCCGAATGCCGGCGGCTTCCTCCGCGCCGGGATGGCGCGGAACGCTTCCCGGACGGATCACTTTTTGCGTGCGTTCTGCGGAAGCCCGGCCGCGGCGCGCGCCCATTCGGCGATCGCTTCGGCGGAGGATTTCAGATCGGCGGCTTTCCAGCTTCCGGCTCCGGCGGTTTCCGCGCTCTTGAACTTCTCCGCGAAATCGGCTGCGGCGCCGTCGGCGCCACCGCCGCCGTGCGTGAAAAACGGGACGATTTTTTTGCCGTCGAGGCCGGCGGACGAAAGAAACGTCGCCACCGGCGGCGCTATTTTCCCGCACCAGACCGGACTGCCGACGAACACCGTGTCGTAAGCGCCGAAGTCCACAGGACCGGGCAGCAGCGGCGGCCGCGCTCCGGCCGCCTGTTCGGCTTTGACGGCGGCGGTGCATGCTTTGCCGTCCTCCGGATACGGTGCGAACGGGCGTATCTCGAACACGTCGGCTCCGATGGCGCGGGCGATCGTTTCGGCGGCGAATCTGGTGTTGCCGCCTCGCGAGTGATACGCGACGAGCACGCGCGGAAATTCAGGCAGTTCGGGCGTAGTGATTTTTTCGCCGGCGCGCAGCGCCGCGATGCGCGCGCGCATGGCCGTCAGAGCCCGATCCGGATCGTCGATGCCGGAGACCGAGTCCTCGAGCGGGCAGAGCCGTCCGAACGAGCGGTCGCGGATCTGCGGCACGAGCAGCGTGCACGTCGTCTCGATTCCGTGTTTTTCAAGAAGTTCTTCGGCTCCCTCGCACATTATTTCGCCGTGCACGGCCTTCACGCCGCCGCGTATCGCGATGAACGCCGCCGCGCGACCGATGATTTTATCGGCCACCGTGCACCCGGAGAGCGGTTTTTCAGGCGCGCCGGCCGCGGCTTTCTCCGTGAACGCGAGTTTTTCGAATTCCGCCGCCGCGCCTCTTTCGCGCGAGTCGAGAATGTCGAGAAAAGGAGCGATGCCGCGTCCTCGTCCGAGCGTTTCAAGCCGGAGCGTTCCATCGGATCCCGGCTTCATCACGATGCATTCGGCGTCGCCGCGCCGGATCATGCCGATCGCCGCTTCGAGCGTCATTTCGATTACGCTTGAAGTCTCCCCGGGTTTGTCGAGCAGGTCGATCCGCACGAGCGTGTACGCGCGTGAGCCGAGCCCGATTTTTTCGGCGTGTTCGATGATGTGCACGCCGTGTTTGTCTTCGATGCGTTTCAGAAGGTCGCGGTTGTCGTCGCCGTCGTTCACCGGAACGCCCGTGACCATGTCCACCGCGGCCTGGTCGAGCGCGACGGGGTCGAGCGACGCCATGACTCCGAGGTCTTTCATTTTGGGCGCGGCGGGGTGCGAACTGCAGTCGCAGTCGACCGAAAGATTGTTGAGCACGTTGACGTAGACGATCCTGCCGGCTCCGAAACGGTCGTGCACGGCCTGCGCCGCGGCGGCCATCGATTCGAGGAACGCATCCTGCGCCGGCAGACGGTCCCAGACTTCGGCCGTGTCGTCCGTCGCCCCGGCGGAGTGGATGCGCGCTTTGCCGTTGGCCGACGCCACGCCGATCGACTGATTCTTCAGCACGCCGCCGAAGCCGCCCATTGCATGGCCTTTGAAATGCGCGAGGTTGACCATGAACGTGTAGTTCGTCAGTCCGGCGCCGACGAGATCCGCGGCGATGTGCGCGCGGTCGCGCACCGGAATTTCGGTTTCGCCGAATTCGTCCATCAATTCCACTTTCGCGATGCCGGTGAACCCGTGTTCGCGGATCGTCTTCCAATGTTCTTCGGACGTATGGCGACGTTTGCGGTAGGCCGTGTTGCACTCCACGAGCGTGCCGTTCACGTGCGCGACGAGATTCGAAATCAGTTCCGGTTTGAGGTAATTGTTCCCGCCGGCTTCGCCGGTGGATATTTTCACGGCGACGCGGTCCGACGCTGACGGCGCCACGCCCAGAGCGTCGAAGACTTTCACGAGCGATTCCGGCGTGATTTCGCTTGTGAAATACACGGTCGGCTTTCCGACGGTTCCGGCGTTCGCCGCCGCCGCGAAAAGCGCCGCAGTGCAGAGTACGGCGGTGTTCGTTTTCATGCGGCGGATTTTACCATTAAAAGCCGTTCCGTTGCGACGGCGTTGAATCCGGCGGTCGTCGGGGGAAAAAGGCGTTTTGCATTCGGCCGTTCTGCCGACCCGCGCACGAACAGCCCGCGCCTCCGATTGCTCGACCGTGATCGATTGCACTCGACCGCGATCGACTCGGTTTCAATCGCGCCGAAAGTCTGCGGCTGTGTGCCGCGAAGCAGAGTGGAGAGGTAGCGGAGCCGGATGTAGGAGATGCGGCGTCTCGCCGCGTCTCTGCATCATACGAGCCATCGTATGTGACGCGGCGGGACGCCGCATCCCCCATGTTTTTCATCCCGCGCACCGGCAAACCGCGCCATTGCGTCTCATGTCTCGCGTCTCCCGTCCTCGTTGATTTCAGGACATGAGACACGGGACCCGAGACATGAGATTTTTTCTTTGCGATCGGGAAATTGCAGTGATGTTCAAAACAATCCCGCCAAAATTCTGCGGCTGTGCGCCGCTCCGCCGAATGGACAACGCTTTCGCACCGCTGATTCAGCGCGCACGGGATTGAAAGTGACGGAAAATGAACCATGGATTTCACGTATGCGCCTCGCTCACGCTCGGCAAGTCTGTGGTACGGCAAGCGTAAGCGCAACCGATCCGTGTTATCCGTGGTTATTGTTTCTCCATCGGTTTCCTGATATAATGAACGCGAATTCTTAAAATGAACGGAAATTACAAAACAGCTTGCCGGGCGGCGATTGCCGCATCGGCGTGCGCCGCGCTGTGCGGGTGCGTGAGCCGGTCCGACGTCTACGGTGAAATCGAAGATGCGGCGGCGGCGCGCGCGGAAGCGCTCGCGTGCGCATCCGCGGAGCGCGGGGACCCGTCGGACGTGGCGGGGTTGCCCGAACCTGAAACCGTTTCCGGACCGCTTTCGCTTGAAGAATGCCTGATTCTGGCGTTCGGAAACAATCCGGGTCTGCGTGCGCAAATGCAGAGCGAGGCCGAAATGCGCGCGGAGCTCACGGCGGCCGAGGCGGCGGCGTATCCGAAGCTTTCGCTCGGCGCGGAGGCGTCGAAGACCGATCCGTCGGCGGGCGACGGCGACGCGGCGTCGCTTGCGCTTTCCCTGACGCAACCTCTTTACCGCGGCGGAGCGGTGCGCGCGGGGATGCGCGCTGCGGCTTTCGCGCTTCTGCAGGCCGAAATGCAGACGGCTTCCGTCAGCAACGAACTCCGTCGCGGCGTGACCGTGGCGTACTGCGACTGGCTTCTCTCGCGGGAACTGGTCGCCGTGCAGCAGGGTGCAAGCGACACCGCGGACCGTCTGCTTTCCTCGGCGCGCAGCCGGCGCGAACGCGGAGCCGCCACGGAATACGAAGTGCTCCGCGCGCAGGTCGAAGTGGCGAATTCGAGAGCATCGCTGCTCGACGCGCGCAACGCCGAGTCGCTCGCCCGCATCGCTTTGCTCGACAAGATCGGGGTTTCGCAGGGAAGCGCCGTCGAACCCGTCGGGACGCTGGACGACGCCGACGGCTTCGCCGCGCCGGAGGACGCGGTGCGTGTCGCGCTCGAGGAACGTCCTGAAATCACGGCCGCCCACGCCGCGCTGCGCATCGCCGAGGAGAACCTCGCCGCGAAACGCGCGGAGCGCAAGCCGTCGGTCGATTTGTTCGGCAGGGGAACGTACGAAGACCGCGGGACGGACGAAGCGTCGGATTGGGAGGACGAGTGGACG